>JAYEIF010000135.1:0-2574 GCA_034659895.1 Candidatus Zixiibacteriota bacterium | reverse complement strand
ATCAAGTGCAAACCTTTTAAGCTATTTATAACAAAACCCTTTCACTTGAAACAATACAAAACATGCTTATCTATTTATGAACAAAGAACTTACCCGCCTGTCGAGCGGACAGGTACTTTATTCAGCAGACCCTATTGTATAAAGGAATTTCTGACGTAACTGTATGCCGACGAAGGAATATCAAATACCACACTTGAAAGAGAGATGTTGGTTAACCTGTTCCACGTTTTTGGAAAATGAAAGGGCAGGATTATTGCTAATCCTGCCCAACGCAGGGCTGTCTCGGTAAGAGACAGAGGGGGGTCTTTATGAGTTCCAATTCTTTATAACACCAGTATAGCATAAAAAGTTCAAAATGCAAGAAAAAAATTGTAAAAAATATTAAAATATTCTTTCTTTCATTTAGGAATATGTAAAAAGAGCATTAACACTTTGTTACAGAAAAACAATAAGAAGCCAAGGGAAACCGTTGGCACACTGTAACTTGCCTAAATTATCCGAGATATGACCCCATCGTTTTCTTCCAGATTGCGTAGAGCTTCTTCACGTTTGCAGCCAAGTTTGTGCATAACAATTGCTGTTTTCATAGCCCCGCCAGCTGAATCGAGTAGATTGTTGGCTTCTTGAAGTGAGATATTCAGAAGGTCCATAAGCATCTTTAGCGATCGCGCTGTCAGCTTATCAGACCAACATTGAAGATCAACCATAAGGTTGCCATAAGTTTTCCCAAGCAGCACCATCGCCGTTGTAGATATCATATTAAGTGCCATCTTTTGTGCTGTTCCAGATTTCATTCGGGTTGAACCGGTAATCACCTCAGGACCTACCGGTAAAGGAATAACAACATCAAGATCATCTGGAATATTTACAGGATTATTACAAATAATAAAAGCCGTTTGCGCCCCAACTTCCAGCGCATATCCAAGAGCGGCTTGCGTATATGGTGTCCGAACTGAGGCGGCTATACCAATAACAAAATCACCGTCCGTCAACCCCAGTGATTTTAGTTTGTCGATAGGTTCGTCGGTTTTATCCTCGGCTCCCTCAAGAGACAGCACCAGCGTGTCATAACCTCCGGAGATCAACCCAACAATCTGTTCAGGAGCAGTCCCAAAGGTAGGTGGACATTCGGCGGCATCGAGTACTCCCAGCCGTCCGGAAGTGCCAGCTCCGACATAGAACACACGATTGCCGTTTCGTAAAGTATCGGCGAATATCTCAGCCGCTTTGGCAATTTGTGGAATAGCTTGCTGAACTACTCCGGCGATTTTTTTGTCCTCGTGGTTTATCTTGTGGGCTATTTCAAATGCGCTGAGACTGTCTATATTGACTGTGTCCGGATTTACCTGTTCAGTGGAAAGTCGGTCCAGTTCCTCGATTAGTTTCTTATGATTGTTCATATATAGAGTGTAGAATCATCGGAACAGACGGACAACAAAAAAGAGGGACAGAATCCCTCGAGGGATAAAATCCCTCTTTTTGAAGTTTTTCAATTTATATCGTTTTCTATTGTGCTAAAACATTGACTGTGTTGGGGAGTGTTGTCACTATACTCCCAATTGTGCCATTGAAATTCTTCTTGGTGATATTGTCTTCGAGTTGGTTTGGAATAGGAGTTGGGAGCAAGGTCGACAGCAAGGTACTGTCAAGTACTCCATTATATGCATAAACATAGATGGAATAAATACCAGGATTTGGCTCAGTACCTTGAATAGTTGTAATTGTAAAAGCACTGTCATTGATACTCGTGGAAGTGGTTTGTGATGTTACCCATTGGCTGTAGCCAAGCCCCATGTAGGTTGAGTCTTGCTTGACTGCTGCAATAATGTATCCGTCAGCATTAGCAGCTCCTGTCCAGCTCACCGACACTATATCAGATGGTCCCTTGACTGAAGGCAATACTGATGAAATTGAAAAACTCCCCGGAACCGTGAACTCAAGAGTATCGTTAAATCGGGAGGAGTCCTTCACTAATATGTCATGTGAACCGGAGGACAGGCTATCAGCAGGGCTAATATAGTAATAATATGTGCTGTCGGGAAAAGCGAGAGTATCACTATCGATTGCAATAATAGCACCAATTACAAGAGTATCATTACGGCTAAATCTGGTCGAGACACAAGCGGTGTCATGGTCGTAATCTTTTACTATGAGACCATTGAATTGGTATTCGTATTCTTCATCAAAATTGCTGACTGGACCATTACAGCCAAATAGAAATACTATCGCAACAATAGCTATTGTTGCAATAGAAAAAATAAATATATTTCGCAGTTTCATATATACTTATATCGACACCAAAGGCTTTTGGATTTACAAAAAGATATTAAACAAATTGTTTACTCAGAACCACTGTTCCTTCGGGTATGTTGAAAAAGACACCTTTTACGCTCAATGTAGGCTGTGAGCTTGCCTCATAGTAATTCAATAACCAGTACAAACCCTGTTAAGTACGGGGCTTGTTGAAGACTCTATACAATAGATAGTATTGTATCTGCCTTGTAAAGTTCGTCATTCCCCTATTATTGTCATTCCTGTGGAATCAGAAATCCAACAGGCGTTGCCTGTCTAGCA
>JAYEIF010000134.1:0-2596 GCA_034659895.1 Candidatus Zixiibacteriota bacterium | reverse complement strand
CTAAACATAGCGGGGTTCAACCTTCTCAGTATCAGCCTTCGTTATCAATAATATGTAAATCATGCTTTGATGAATAATCTTAATCCCTACGGAACTGTTTGATTGCTCTCTCAAACAGTTGCTCCAAGGCTTGAGCTTTGGATTCACAGTCATACTGTTCTATGGCTTTCTTTCGACCAGCACGAGCCAATTTGGCAGCATACTCACGATCTCTGAGCAGTTTTATTACGGCTTTAGCAAATTGTACAGGAGTATCAGCCACCAAAATATCTTCATCCGGGGAAACATCAATCCCCTCACAACTAAGACTTGTCGCCACTATCGGTATCTCCGCCAACCATGCTTCCAACACTTTAATTTTAATGCCGGCTCCAGTAATCAGTGGACAAATATATACCCAAGCTGAGCCAAAATATGGTTTAAGATCGTCTACTTCGCCTGTCACGGTTATCCTGTCAGAACTTTTCCCCAATGCTATTAATTCTTCAGAAGGATTTCTGCCTACAATTGACAGTTCTATTTTTGGTATTTGCTTTTCTATCAAAGGAAGTATTGAGTGACAGAAAAAGGTCATTGCTTTAACATTTGGTTCATAGTTCATTACACCAGTAAAAATCATAGTTGGTTTTTCAGTAATCTTGGAATTACCATTATAACTATTTGCATTTACCCCTATCGGGATAACTGTAATGTTAGACCTTGGACAAAGTGAATGCATTATAGCGGCATCTACCGGTGAGGTTAACACAATTTCGTTAAATTTGCTATATAACTTCTTCTCGGCTCGTCTGACAATCAACCAGTCTTTGATCGCCCGCAGTTTACCTACCAAGCTGGATTGATGTTTAATCTCCCTACGAAAAAGAAGAGATGTGTCATCGATGGCGTCGAAAACAATTGGGATTGTTTGACAATTAAGAACATAGTTCAGAACAAAAGCGCTGGCGACAAATATCAGATCATAACTATTTTCCTCAAGCAAACGATTCAGGTAGTCCTGCATCTTTTCTGAATGACCAACAGATCCAAATGTTACTGATGATGGCGAGAACCATGAGTATATTCGTTTTACAAGTGGGAGTTTATCAGAAACTGTTTTCTCTGGCTTTACGATATGAACTATGTCAAAAAGGTCATTAAGATGTTCAAGTTCTTCTGTGGACAGATCTACATCTGGAGCAAAGGAAAGCAGGGATATTTCATGTCTGTCACACAACGGTCGCAACATATTATAAATTCGAAGTTCTAAGCCACTTCGAATCGGATAAAGCGGAATTGGTGAAAGAGTGAGAATTTTCAATTTATTAATCCAACCCTAAAACATCAATAATTACAGGGAGAGCTGCCTTGGCCATGATATTATACCCTTTGTCGTTGACATGCACGGGATCAACAGAACAATCACGTGGCAAGAAACCGTTATCGTCCTGAATAGCCGCCGCATAATCAATCATTGCCAACTGATTAGTTTTAGTATACTCACGAACCCAGTCATTAAAGTCATTGATTCCATCCACAACACTGAACTCTCCAATATTCGCAGCCGGGCGACCTGATGGTATCATAGTCGCTACGATTGGTATAATGTCGTTTGCCTGAGCCAATTGCACCATCATTTGCACAACATCTTTCAATTTGTAATTTGGAATAGTTGGTCTCATATTTATCGAACATATCTTCATGACTACCGCACGAGGTTTCAAGTCCAAAACATTTGCTTTGTACTTGCTTATCAAATCCGGCGCAAAACCGCCAACTCCTCTGTTGATTGGATGGAATTCAGAGAAGTATTTATCCAGATCCCATCTATTAGTAATAGAAGCCCCGAAAAACACAACTCGCAGTGAGTCTGTTTTTCCTTCTGACACCTCCTGTCGTATTTTAGCGTTCTCTTCTGCTCTGGGGATTTTCGGTTGAGATTGCTGATGGGTTCCAGTTAGTTTCCGCTTTAGATCCGAGAGCGGATTACCACCGTACATGATATAATGGAACAAACCCCAGATGGCAAAAAGATTTAATAGTATCGATCCTATCAAAATAATTTTCAACAGATTAGACATCTCTTCTATACCTTTCAAGTACCTAATTATCTCATTTCAAATTTACTTTACGAGCAGGATTACCTAAAACAGTAGCATTATCCGGCACATCTTTCATAACAACACTTCCGGCTCCAACAGTACAGTTTTCGCCGATATTAGCCATTATTACAACATCCTGCCCAATCCAGCTATTCCTCCCTATTTTTATTATCTCACTTTTATTCTCTATCTCTTTTTGATTAACACGCTGATCTGGACGACCGTGCTGATACTTACCTGAAATGATAGAAACTCGCGCTCCAAACAGTACATTCTCTCCAATATCGGCATAGCCTATAAAAGTGTAAGCACCAATTGTAACTCGCTGGGCAATCTTATTGTTACGATGAGCCAGCCAACTTCCAAAAATAAAATTTGTATCCCATGAAACTGATGTACAGGTTGCCCAGTAGAACGCTCTTCGCATGTAGTTACCTAAAGGAGTAGGAATTATACTCAGGATTTCCTTACAAGCGTTAAATACTCTCTCGTAATTATTACCTGTAAGCCATATT
>JAYEIF010000133.1:0-2603 GCA_034659895.1 Candidatus Zixiibacteriota bacterium | reverse complement strand
TTATAGCGATATCACAATTGATTCAGAAACATGGTACAAGTTGGGTTCTAATTGTGGTAAGGTTGGACTTAAAACAAATCGCAGTGATGGCCTCTGGAGTATGATAAGTCCAGATGAAAAAAATCTCATCGCTAAATATCCCGCATCAGTTGGTGACCACTGGTTC
Source organism: Candidatus Zixiibacteriota bacterium (assembly GCA_034659895.1). GTDB lineage: Bacteria > Zixibacteria > MSB-5A5 > GN15 > FEB-12 > B120-G9. The sequence continues at coordinate 2,437 of JAYEIF010000133.1, read as the reverse complement.
AACCACGATAGCACAACCGAATGGACTACTATAATAACTGACACCGTGATAACAGTACCTGCCGGGACATATAGTTGTATTGGGTATCAATGGGGTTTTATCGATGGTTGTAATAGTTTTGGGATCTCCTTCTATTCTGAGAATATTGGAGTAGTTATGAAGAAATACTGGCCATACGGTCCTCTTGAAGATCAGCAAATAACAAAACTGATTGACTTTAATCTTAAGTAGGGTTTGCTGAACAAATCATAAGATTATTGTATATTTCCGATTCCATCGGGACATAAAACATTTGAGAACATTTAGGTTTGTTATAAGTGTGAGTCTGCCGTGGCGGTAATCACAGTTATTCTTTGACTCCGCTCAGTGTGATATTAGTCCGATTATGGTAACACTCATTTGTTCAGAACGACAAGAAGAACTTTATTTTTTGATAGTATCTGCGTGGTTATATCATAAATTGTTAATTGGTTTTCTCAGATGAGTGTGGACTTAAAATAAGTCAAGCCTGACTCCATATTGTTGACACCGTTGCTGGGGACAGGTTAATTGATGATATGTCGATTTCGAAGAGGAAAATCATAGCTGAACTCGATAAACTCCGCAGGGAAATTGAATATCATAACCGGCTTTATTATGTTGAAGATGCCCCTTCTATCAGCGATGCAGAATATGACCGTTTGTTTGATAGTCTGTTGGAGATAGAGAAGCAACACCCCGATCTGGTTTCTCTTGATTCACCTTCCCAGCGTATTGGTGCGAAACCGTCGAAAAAATTCAAATCTGCGAATCATCGGATGCCGATGCTGTCCTTGCAGAAAGTGACTACCGTCGAGGAGTTCCGCGAATTTGACCGTCGGGTACACAATATCATAGAAACTACAGATGAAATAACCTACGAAGTTGAACCAAAACTTGATGGATTGGCGGTTGAAATAGTTTACCGTGATGGTCTGTTGGTCGAGGGATCAACACGAGGAGACGGAACAACCGGCGAAAACATAACTCCCAATATGCGGACTATTCGAAACATTCCTCTGCGACTCTCGGAAACTACTTCTCAAAAATACCCTCTTCTGGAAGTGCGGGGGGAAGTTATTATGCGACGCAAGGCCTTTGAGCGGTTGAACCGAACACTTCGCGAGGCAAACAAGCCAATGTTAGCTAATCCGCGCAACGGTGCGGCTGGTTCCCTGCGGCAACTTGATCCATCAATCACTGCTTCACGGCCATTGCTCTTCTATGCTTATGCTATTTCCGATACCGAACTTGAGAATCTCAATTCGCAGTATGATGTTATGGCGTTCCTGAAAAACGAAGGATTCCTGACAAATAATCTTATCCAAAAAGTAACAGGTGTTCTATCAGTTGAAAAACTGTTTCAGAAGCTAAATGAAATTCGCACATCACTTGATTATGATATCGATGGTATGGTAATCAAAGTGGACAGTTTTGCCCAGCAGGTAAATTTGGGGCAAATATCGCGTGCTCCGCGGTGGGCGATAGCGTGGAAATTTGCAGCCGAGCAGGCAACAACAATACTGGAAGATGTCAAATTTCAGACGGGGCGCACTGGTGTAATAACACCGGTAGCAAAACTGCGGCCGGTCTCAGTCGGGGGAGCGACTATCTCGAATGCCACACTGCACAATGAAGATGAATTGTTTCGTTTGGATATCCGCATTGGTGATACCGTAATCATTCAACGAGCTGGTGATGTTATACCTGATGTGGTCTCGGTCGTAATGGATAAACGGCATGCAGACGCAAAAAGGGTTGAGTTTCCTTCCAAATGTCCATCCTGCCACTTTCCTGTTGGCAGAAACGAAAGCGAGGCGGCTTATCGTTGCCTTAACGCCGCCTGCCCTGCACAGATTGAGGGACGACTCTTTCACTTTGCCTCTAAAGGCGGGTTTGATATTGATGGCCTTGGCGGGAAGTTAGCTAAACAATTGATTAAGGATAGATTAGTAAAAAGCCCCGCTGATTTATTTTTTCTCACAAAAGAACAACTGCTCCCTCTTGAACTGATGGCTGAGAAACGAGCCGAAAATCTACTGGCTGCTATTGACAGGTCCCGCTCGACAGAACTCCCTCAAGCAATTTATGCTTTGGGAATTATCGGCGTTGGCGAAGCAGCAGCGCGAATACTGGCTCAACGTTACGGCTCTCTTACCGCACTTGAAAATGCCGAAGTTAATACATTGGAAGATATTGATGGTATCGGCTCTGTAATAGCTTGCAGTATTAACGACTTTTTCGCCAATAAGGGCAATCAGAAAATGCTTCGCAGGATGCGAGAGGGTGGAGTTGTGTTCCCAAACTTCAAAGAAGAAAAAACAAAAAGCAATCTTGACGGTAAGAAATTCGTTATCACCGGCACTCTGTCGCAATCAAGGGAATATTTCAAGAAACTCATTGAGAATTATGGTGGAAA
>JAYEIF010000132.1:0-13373 GCA_034659895.1 Candidatus Zixiibacteriota bacterium | reverse complement strand
TTTGTTATGCTTTTCTACCGCAACAATTTTTATATTTTTTGCCACTTCCACACGGGCAAGGATCATTGCGCCCAACTTTCGGATGCTTTCTTCTGTAAGTGCGGTTCTGTTTTCCTGCCTGAGATGCTTCAGCCATAGGATTCTTCTCTTTGGATTCACCCTCCGGTTGAGACCCGGAAGTTAGTCCCATACCAGTAGTATCTGCATGAGATGTTACCATATCACGGCGTCGTTCATCACGAGATTTATCCTGCAGGTTCACCTGCAGCTTGAAAACCAGGTTAACGATCTCTCGATCGATGGTGAGAATCATCTCCTGAAATATCTTGAAAGCTTCCTTCTTATAGATATCGATAGGTTTACCCATACCGCCGTGGTAGGCGCGCAACCCAATACCTGTTCGAAGCTCGTCCATCTCTGCCAAATGATCGCGCCAGTGGCTATCAATCGTCGACAGGACGGCATAGCGCTCAAGCTGTCGCATTAGCTCATCACCATAAGCAGATTCCTTCTGCTCATAGATGTGCATCACAGCCCCCAGCACCTGCTCCCTGACCTTCTCCGATGACAGATTAGAGATATCCTCTTCCTTGAACTGGAGATTCAACAAATAGATTTTTCGCAGCATATCCGTGAAACCAGTTAGGTTCCATTCCTCAGGATGTTTATCCTCAGGACAATATTGCTCCATCAGGTCAAGAAGCACTTCCTCAATAAGATCGACTACTTCATTCTTGATTGAATCCCGTTCCAGAGCCGCCAGACGCCGTTCGTAGATATGAGTGCGCTGAATATTCATGACATCATCGTAGTCGAGGGTATGTTTACGAATTGCATAATTTTGGAGTTCGACCTTTTTCTGAGCTCTTTCGATTGCTTTGGTAACCATCCCGTGAGTTATCACTTCACCATCTTCAACACCAAGTTTATCCATGATAGATCCAAGCCGTTCACCTCCAAATAAACGCATCAAATCATCTTCGATGGAAAGGAAAAATTGAGATGAGCCAGGGTCGCCCTGACGACCAGAACGTCCTCGCAACTGTCTGTCAATACGACGGGATTCATGTCGTTCAGTGCCAACAATGTGAAGTCCGCCAAGCTCCTTGACACCTTCACCAAGCCTAATATCAGTACCGCGACCGGCCATGTTGGTGGCTATCGTGATGGAGCCTCTCTCTCCGGCATTAGCAATAATTTCCGCTTCTGATTGATGTTGCTTGGCATTGAGAACGTTATGTTTCAACCCTACACGTTTGATCATCCGCGACAGCGTTTCAGATACATCCACCGCTACCGTTCCCACTAACATCGGTCGTCCTTCGTTGTGTTTCTCAATAATCTCATTGATGATAGCTTTGTATTTTTCTCGACGTGTACGGTAAATCTTATCTTCGGCATCATTACGAACAATCGGCTTGTTAGTAGGTATTACTATAACATTAAGCTTATAGATATCCCAGAACTCCTGGGCTTCTGTCTCGGCTGTTCCGGTCATCCCACCCAGCTTGTCATACATACGAAAATAATTCTGTAACGTGATAGTAGCCAGCGTCTGCGACTCAGCCTCGATTTTGACATTTTCCTTAGCTTCTATTGACTGATGCAACCCGTCAGAATAACGTCTGCCAGGAAGGACACGACCAGTGAATTCGTCGACAATCATCACCTTACCATCCTGCAAAACATACTCAACATCTTTTTCGTACAATGAGTAGGCGCGCAAGAGTTGATTAATTGCGTGGACTTTCTCAGAGCGCTCAGAGTGAATGCGATAGACCTCGTCGGTTTTCTTCTGACGTTCTTCTGGCGAGAGTGAACTGTCTCCATCAATCTCCGATAGCAAAGTAGAAATGTCAGGGATTTCGAATAATTTCTGCTCATCATGAGTAAGTTGGGCAATGCCAAGATCAGTTAGAACGATACTGTGTTCACGCTCATCAATGAAGAAATATAACCGGTCATCGATTTCATATAGTTTTTTGTCACGCATGAAGGAAGCTTCGACAGTGCTTGCCAGCCTTTTCATGCCAGGTTCTTTCAGAATTTTAAGAAGCCGCTTGTTTTTTGGCGCACCCCTCTGGGCTGCAAGAAGAAGGATACCAACCTCGAACTCGTCCTCTGCCTTTTCATCTTTTAGAAGTTTCTCGGCCTTGGCGAGCATTTCGTTAACAAGCGTAGTTTGCTTACGGACGATATTGTGAACTGCAGAGCACATCTCGCGGTAGCGGTCATGGACACTATGCTCAACTTGGCCGGAGATAATCAATGGAGTACGAGCCTCATCAATGAGAATAGAATCAACCTCATCGATTATTGCATAGTGGTAATTGCGATGGACTCTATCCTCAGCCAATTGTGACATATTATCACGAAGATAATCGAACCCAAACTCATTAGCAGTGCCAAAGGTGATGTCTTTTTTATACATCTCACCACGCTCAGCATTGTTCATCTCATTCTGGATTACACCAACTGTAAGACCAAGATCCGTGTATATTTTTCCCATCCATTCGCTGTCGCGGCGGGCAAGATAATCATTAACTGTAACAAGATGAACTCCCTTGCCTTCAAGTGCGTTTAGATAGACAGGAAGTGTAGCGACAAGGGTTTTTCCCTCACCGGTTGCCATCTCGGTTATCTTACCCTGATGTAGAGCAACGCCGCCAATAAGCTGCACATCAAAATGTACCATGTCCCATTTTGTTGGCAAATCGCAGACATCCCAGGTTTTCCCAACATTGCGGCGGCAAACCTCTTTGACAACGGCGAATGCCTCACACATGATGTCATCCAATGTTTCACCATCAGCAAGACGCTTGCGAAATTCTTCTGTTTTGCCTACCAGCTGTTCATCGCTGAGTGAATGAAGTGTGTCAAAGTGTTCGTTAATCTCATGAACAAACGGTGCAATCTTTTTGACATCGCGTTCATGCTTTGTGCCAAATATCTTTGTAATAAAATTTAACATATATGCAATTCTCAGTTTTAATTTCCTTAGGAAAGGATAAGAAATTTTTAGTCGATTGGCAATTACTTAAAAACGCCGGATGTTACGCTATTTTAAGAATACTTCATACCATTACTAAAAAAACAGGAAGCATCCGATACAGTCACATTGTTAAAATTGCAATGGTAGATGACGCAAAAATCCAAGCTTAGACACACAATTCGAAACCCCACTCTTTCGATATTATTCTACTTCCTATTTGAATTCGGACCTTTCCTCAAACTCGGAGCTTGTACCTTAAACGGCAAATGCAGTCCCTGACTTTTTTCCTTCATATACTTTTTTGTCATTGTAACAACTGTGCCTGATAGTGCTACAAGAGCAATGAGATTTGGCACTGCCATTAAACCATTTGCCGCATCAGCATAGGACCAAACCGTTTTCAAATCAAAACGCGCCCCGAGAATAATAAAGATAATAAAAACCCACTTGTATGGTAATTTTGCCTTTTTGCCAGCGAGATATTCAATTCCCTTCTCACCATAATATGACCATGTTACAACTGTAGAGAATGCAAAAAGAATAATCCCAACTACAACCATCCATGTTCCATAAACAGGTAGAGCGTGATTGAATGCATGCATAGTCAACGGAGCGCCATTGACACCAGAATCCCACTGTCCAGTGGTGATAATTACCAGTGCGGTCATAGTACAAATAATAATAGTATCAATGAATGGCCCAAGCATTGCAACCAAACCTTCGCGCACAGGTTCTTCCACTTTTGCGGTTGAATGCGCCAAAGGCGCAGACCCCTCGCCAGCCTCGTTAGAGAACAAACCTCGCCGCAATCCCCAAGTGAAAGTCAACCATACCGTTGCGCCACTTGCCGAACCACCAACAAATGCGGTTGGATGAAAAGCATGGTAAAAAATCATTTCAAACGCCGGCAAAATTTCATCAAAATTAATGAAAATGATAACAAATGCGCTAACGACATAAATAATTGACATAAAAGGAACTAGATATGAAGCTACATGACCAATACGTTTGATTCCACCAATAATAACAGCGCCTGAAAGACCAGCAACAGCAAGCCCCACTATCCATCGTACAATGGCTTCATTTCCTTGTGATACTTCAAAAGCATCCAAAATCGAGTGTGCCATTGTATTTGACTGCACCATATTACCCGCACCAAAAGCAGCTAAAGCAGTGCAAAAGGCAAACATATATGCTAAAGGTCGAAAAGCCTTATGCATTCCAATTTGAATGTAATACATCGGACCACCGAGAATATTACCATCTGGCTCTACTTTGCGATGTTTGATAGCCAGCATACACTCGGTATATTTGATAGCCATTCCAAAGAACGCTGTAACCCACATCCAGAAAATTGCTCCGGGTCCTCCCCAATAGATAGCAATTGCTACTCCTGCAATGTTCCCAATACCTATGGTAGCACTAAGAGCAGCAGAAAGCGCTTGGAAATGGGTTAACTCACCCTTGTGAGAAGGATCATCATATTTTCCGCTGACAATTCCAACACCGTGCGCAAACCCTCGAATTTGAATAAAGACCATCCGCAAAGTCAGAATGAAGCCGGTTGACAGCAGAATGATAGCCATTGGCCAACCCCAGACAAAGCCCGAGATTGCAGCTAAAATGTCATTTATCTGATCCATATAAAATTAAGTAATAATTTACTGTTTTGCTCGCAAGGTTAAAAAATCACAACTTTATCACAACGATGTTGTCTTACCTTCCTTGAAATATCCTTCTAAAGACGGTTAAGACTTCGGGCGAAACTGTCCAGTATGCCATTCACAAAACGGGATGAATCACCAGTTGAGAATTTTCTTACGAGTTCTATTGACTCGTTGATAACAACCTTAACAGGATTACTTTCAAACTCGGTCAGTTCAACAATTGCCATTCGAAGAATAATTTTGTCAATAGCGGCTATGCGTCCAATATCCCAATTGGTTGCAAGGCTTGCAATTTGTTCATCGGCCTTGTCGGTATTTTTAAGCACAGCACCGAAAAGCTGTCGTGTAAACTGTTGGTTGTTTTCGCTCAGTTTCTCATTTTTAAGCAAATCACTCAGCTTGCTATCGGGCTTTCCATCTGAGTATTCGCTTGCGTACAGAGCCTGAAGAACAAGTTCCCGTGCAAGGCGGCGAGGTGATTCAGACATTTTCACTCAATAACTGATACAAATTAACCAGCTCCACAGCTGCTTCAGCAGCATACCAGCCCTTATTCCCAGCCTTAGTACCGGACCGCTCGATAGCCTGTTCCAGAGTATCAGCGGTGATTATGCCATACATAATCGGTATGTTGGTATCAAGAGCAAGTTTTGCAACGCCCTTGGTCGTCTCACTTGCAATATAGTTGAAGTGGGGTGTTTCACCACGAATGATTGCACCAAGACAAACAATAGCATCGTATTTACCCGATTTCGCCATCCGCGCCGCCACATACGGTACTTCAAATGCTCCCGGGCAATAGGCAACACTTATGTTCTCCTCGATGGCACCGTGACGCACAAGACAGTCCATCGCACCTTCCAACAGTTTGTCAGTCAAAAAATTATTAAACCGACTTACTACCAGACCAAATTTGAATCCCTCAGCCTGAAGTTTTCCTTCAAAAGTTTTGTAACTCATTTTTATTTTCTCACACTTTTAAGTTGAAGAATGTGTCCCATTCTATCCCGTTTTGTCTTGAGGTAATTATAGCTATAACGAGTTGCCTCTGTCTCAAGCGGAACTCGCTCGGTAATCTCAAGACCATACCCTTTAAGACCTACAACCTTTTTAGGGTTATTGGTCATCAATCTAATTGATGAAAGCCCGAGATCAGATAAAATCTGGGCACCCACGCCATAATCACGCAGGTCTGATTTGAAACCCAAGTCCTCATTGGCTTGAACCGTATCGCGGCCATTTTCCTGTAATTTGTAGGCTCTGATTTTATTGACCAATCCAATACCTCGACCTTCCTGGTTCATATAAAGAACAACACCAAGACCTTCCTCTTCCACCTTTCGCATCGCTGCATGAAGTTGATCCCCACAATCACAACGGCACGAGCCGAAAACATCACCGGTTAAACAACTTGAATGAACGCGGACGAGCACATCCTTCTTACCGGCGATATCACCTTTTGTAAGCACCGCATGATATTGATCGTCGATCTCAGAAGTGTACATGTGCAACGTAAACTTACCATAGTGCGTTGGTAATGAAACAGTCTCGACATTGTGAACAAGCTTCTCTGTTTTGTGCCGATAGGCTATCAGATCCCGCACAGTTATGAATTTCAAATTGAGCTTACGGGCAATCTCACTCAGTTTCGGCACACGCGCCATTGAGCCGTCGTCATCCATTATCTCACATAACAACCCAACAGGTTTAAACCCTGCCAATCGGGCGAGATCAACCGATGTTTCAGTATGACCAGCTCGCTTGAGAACCCCTCCTTCAACGGACTGAATAGGAAACACATGACCCGGGCGCGCCAGATCTTCCGGTTGAGAATTCTCATCAGCCAAAACATTAATTGTAACTGCCCGATCAGCGGCAGAAATGCCGGTTGTTGTGTTGTTGACAGCATCTACTGAAACTGTAAAACGAGTGCCTTGTAATGCTGTGTTATTGTCCACCATAGGATGCAACTGAAGTTTATTCATGCGTTCCTCAGGCATAGCTACACAGATTAGACCCCGTCCGTGTGTAGCGAAAAAATTCACCATTTCCGGAGTAGCCTTCTCTGCAGCCATTATCAGATCGCCTTCGTTTTCGCGATCCTCATCATCAGCTACAATTACACACTTGCCCGCTTTGATATCCTCAATAGCTTCAGGTACAGTGTTGAATTTATTTTTCTCAGTCATAATCACCATCCACTCTCAAAGAGCTTATCCTTTGTTAAAATATTATTTTTCGAAGATTGATTTATTTTCAAAATGTACTTGCCAATCATATCGAACTCAAGATTTACTATATCTTTCGTCTTCCATTGCTTCACGGTAGTCGCTTTTGCAGTGTGAGGAATCAGATTAACGGAAAAATTCCCATGTCCAGTTTCGTTGACCGTAAGTGATATACCATTTATTGCAATTGAACCTTTTTCGATTATCAGGTTATCAAATGAACGGTCGTAGGTAATAGAAATTTCGAGTGATTCACCTATCGAACGGACTGTTTCAATTATACCCGTGCAGTCTATATGCCCAGTGACAAAGTGACCGCCTAACCGAGAACCAACTTTGAGAGCGCGCTCAAGATTGAGAGATGAGCCTATCTGATATGTATTGATAGTAGTTTTTGCTATTGTCTCCTGTGAAGCTTCCACAGTAAATGTTCCTGCTTTGATGTCAGTAACAGTCAGGCACGCACCATCACATGCTATTGAATCTCCAACTGACATGTGCTCATCAGCCAGACAGGATGTGATAGTCAGCACATCGTAATTCCCGCGTGAATGTATTTCAACAATCTTACCTACATCTTCTATTAGTCCAGTAAACAAAGCTATCTACTCCTTCGTGGGTATCCTATAAACACACAATCCTTTCCAAGAGGAGAGAATTCATACTTTTCAAACGAGAAAGCATCAGCAATCCGCGGTATCTTCAAATTTCCAACAGCGTTAATTCCTTTTCCCAACAACATCGGAGCCAGAACAAGAATAAGCTTGTCCACAAGATTCGCTCTCAGGAATTCAGTGGCAACCTGTTGACCTCCTTCAACAAGAAGCGATCTCAGACCAAAGTTGCCAGCCTTTTGCACAAGATCAGCAATATCGAGTTGACCATTGCTCTTTTTCCTAATGTGCCAGAAAATAAGGTTTTCCCCTTGTTTTGTCTTAACAAATCCATCTGCGGATTTTTTAGGACCAGCAATAATTGTTTTATAGTCTTTGTTGTCTTTCAACAGATGACAATTGCGAGGGAATTTCATTGAAGATGTCAGAACAATGCGATAAGGATTGTTTCCTTTAACGTGTCTAACTGTCAGTGAGGGATTGTCTGCTATGGCAGTCCCCATACCCACAACAACACCATCGTATTCTGCTCTGAGCTGATGAACCATTTTTAGAGATGGCGCACTGGATATCCAATTTGAATCGCCGTTGTTGGTAGCTATGCGACCGTCAAGCGACTGAGCCATTTTCAATACAACAAAAGGTCGCTTATTGCGATAATTGGCAAAATAAGATTCATTCAGGCGGATTGCTTCGCTCCGCATTAATCCGGTATCAACACTGATACCTGCTTCCCGAAGTTCTTTCAATCCTTTCCCATTTACGCGTGGATTAGGGTCTCTTGATGCTACGACTACTCGTTTGATACCAGCTTTGATAATAGCTTTAGTGCATGGGCCAGTGCGACCAGTATAACAACACGGCTCGAGATTAACATAAAGAGTAGCACCTCGAACCGATCTAGTAGCATTTTTGAAAGCAGCTACTTCGGCGTGATCTCCCCCGACCTGTCGGTGATAGCCAGTGCTTATTTTTCTGTTTCCTTTGACTATCACCGCTCCCACCATTGGGTTGGGCGATGTATGATACCGACCTTTTTCAGCCAGATTGAGAACCAGCGACATATACTCGCGGTCTTTCCGCGTAGCCATAAAAAAATCCCCAAAGTTCTCTTCGGGGAAACAATAACAGGAAACTCTACCCTGATAATATCTACCAGTACACGTTCACTATTGCTGTTACAATCTTCTCTCATCCGGACTTTACCGTCGGCACCTGAATTTCACAAGCTCAGCCAAGAACACTCTTGGCTCACGGACTATCACCGCCGATCGAGGAATTTCACCTCACCCCGAAGATTATCAAGAACAAATATATGAGATTTTGGGGAAAAGGCAATAGATTTCTTGGTGGAATGTAAAATTAAATTCTTGTCAGATAATAGCAGTCAAGTTCTCAACCAGCAATTTTATATCATTTAAGTGAAATGGTTTTGACAAAACTGACTTTATTCCCTTGAGCGCAATTTCGTCTTCATTTAGCTGTGTCCCCCAGCCAGTCACCATCGCAATCGGCATATTCGGAAACTGCTCATGCACTGTACCCGCCAAATCAAGACCTGACATACCCGGCATACCGAGATCGGTAATCATCATATCAAACTTTTGCTTCTCGATTTTTTCTAAAGCTGCATACCCGTCAGCACACACCACAGGGGAATAACCATCTATCGAAAGGGTATCCTTGAGTACTTCACATATTTCCATATCATCATCAACAATGAGAATCCGCAAGTGTTTTTGATTTTCACCGGATGAAACTTTCTGGGCAATTTTGGGCATTTGACCTTCGGCTCGATTGAAGGTTACGATAAATACAGCTCCGCCCTTATCGCGAGATTCAACCCTGACCTTTCCTCCATGACGTCCAACAACACCATAAACAATAGCCAGCCCTAATCCGGCGCTCCGTTCCTGTTTAGTTGTATAGAAAGGATAAAATACTTTAGCCCGCAACTCCTTTGGTATTCCGGGGCCTTCGTCACTGACAGTAAGTGTAATATGTTCTTGTGCTCCATCTACTTCCACATTTATAACAGAACCTTCAGGAGAAAACTCCACAGCGTTATGAATTAGTTTATCTATCACTATGAGAATATCATCATGGTTGCCCGCAATTTCAGCGTCATCGAGCAAACATTTCACAACTACTTCAATATCTTTATCTACCGCTGCTTTCTGCCATGTCGCTCTCCCTTTTTCTGTTAAAACGTCCAATAATTGGCAAAGGTTAATCGGTTGTATTTCTTTGTGCTTAACGCAAGTAGTAAACTCTTGAATCCGTCGAACTGACTCTGCTCCTTCCATTACCATAGATTCTATTTTTTCCAATTCAACAATTTGCGCATTATCCTGCGTACGCAGTTTCATCAGCTGGACACGTCCAACAATGCCGCCAAAGATATTATTAAAACTGTGTGCCAGACCGGAAGTCATATCGGTCAATGCAGCGGTAGTTTCAACTTCAGTCAATCGTTGTGATGATTCCTCCAAAAGCAGATTGGTATTCTTCAAACGTTCTACCAAAAGGACATTACGAAGAACAGTTTGAGCAAAAACAGCAAAAACCGATAACAATTCACGATCATTGGCGCTAAGCTTACTATTCTCAGGTGGTGTTATCACTGCCACAAACTGGATATCTTCATCTGGAGCCAGCTCCAACATAACAGCATCTGACCAGCTCGATCCTTCTGTCTGATTCAAATCTCTACAACGGTATTTTACAGTATCCTCAGGCAAGTCCGGCCACAACAATGGCTTAACACGCTCTGTAAGCAGATTAATTTCTTCAGCCGAGGGGCTATCGCAGTTTAGATGATTCTTCAGTGAAAAAATACCAGATGTATCACCTTCAGCGCTGCTGTCTCGCTGTAATAGTAGTATCTCAGCTTCCGGAATGAGGATATTTATGCGTTTAGCTATCTCATCTAAAAGCTCATCATACTGTAGATTACCTAAAGACACTTCAAATACAGGCAATAATTGCGACAACCGTGTAGAGTAGTTCTCTACAAGAGCCAACTCATCAGCAATAACCATTGCAGCCGAAATTATTTTACAGTTCTGATTAAGAAAATGGACAGCTTCTAACGATATCGAATTAGGACATTCATACCAGTAAGCAGTGCAAATAAGACGAAGTTCTCCATCAAGATAGTATGGATATCGATAACAACTTGCGAAACTATTATCGATTCCAAACTGGTCCCGAATCGACCTTTCTCGAGGTTTTTTCTTCGTTAAGTCAAACATATCCGGATCAACAGGCAAACTATCAGTGTCTACATTAGCCCAGAGAGTTTCCAAAGCTCCGAGATTTCGAATCGAAAGGTGGTAACCGTATTGATATGAAATCGGTATCAGTTTCTTGGTGGTTCTTTCATAATAAAATACCGCCACGAAATCGGCGTCGATCATCCGAGCCATTGTCTGAACTGCCGCATCAATCTGGGTAACGATTCCTGCGAATTTGCTACCGGCTCTTGCTTGATAGTATTTTTGAATTAGTTTGCTCGAGACAGACATATATATACCAACTTTAATCCCTTAAACACCCATTATTATCGCATTCCATAGCTTGATGTTACCGACTATCCAAATTATGTTCGAGTAATGAAAGATTACGATCTATGTTTTTGTCCAGCGTGTTCTGCTGTAACTCTATAATCTCAATCTAACCGATTATCTCCGATAGAGATGACTCGATTGGTCTCCGCATATCTGACATTGTCGGCGTTTTATCTGTCTGTTCCCTCTCATACGGTTCGACCTCAGACAACTTACCAGAAGACATGGCAAGCGCCAGAGTAGCCGCTATGGAAGAGACAAAAATTATATCACTTGATGTATAACGAAACCGTTCTCGTTTTCGCCTTTCAGCAAGTGATATAATACCGTTCACTTTCTGTCCGACGATAATCGGTACGAGCAGAGCTGACCTCAGAACAGAGTTGTACATTTGCTCCGCCTCAGCTTGTGACATCTGCCCGTTAGAATTCTCCTGATCAATTATCATTAAGCGCCCGTTATTCTGTACCAGTCGATGAAAGGGCATCAATGACATAATCATGTATCCGTCATCCGGAACTATATTCTGAGCAGTATGTGATAAAGACAAAGCCCTTGATTTGAGAAATATACCATTCCCTTCAAAAGTAGAAATCCTTACTACGGAGGTTCTTAATTCTCTGAGAAGGATATTCGCTGCCTCTTGATAGAGTTGCTGAGTTTTTGGTTCTTTCGTACAATCTTTCATAAAGTGGTTAATTAGCGAATGGCGATGGAGAAATTGCTCTTCATCATATCGGTTGATTTCAGCTCTGACAAGTCGATTGAAAATAGGTGTCATTCCTTTGAGAATCTCAAAATTGCGATAGGAAGTTTCTGTTTCTTTAACCTGACTAAGCAATAATACTGCCATTGTGTGCCCTCCCTCTCGTAATGGGATGACAACGAGTTCCTTTATACCGATGCCGCTGAGAATGTTTTGTATAAACTGTGGGATGTTGCTCATATTAGAATTGACTACGAGAGGGCTGTTGGAATCCCAATTAGTCTTGGAAATCTCCTGCTTCCATTCTGTATCAAGCCCCTTTTCACTGAGCAGAGTTCCATTTTGCCCTACCGTAAACCGACTACTGTCCCGACTGGAATACGCTACTGTAAAAGACACATACTCAGTTCCGAAAAGCTCTTTCAGAGAGTGCGCAATCTTGACCACGTTGTCATCAAAATTGCCTCCAAAATTAATTATACTCCGCAAGCGGTCAATCTCGCTATTTCTGTTTTTCAAATATTCTATTTCAATCTGCTGTTTCCGGTTTGCGAGGGTACGCCCAACAACTTCCATTGCAAGTTTAAGAACCGCCATATCTTCATTGCTAATGCTCGCACTGTCTGCCCACAATAGAACCACAGCCGCTAATTTGTTATTGACCCGCACTGGCAGGATAGCACTTGGGGGATTAGTACCGGAGGGAATATCCAAATTGATATTCTCGTCCAGGTGCTGTTCTTTCGCATTGGAATTATTGACATCTACGGGAGTAATATCAATTCGTTGCAAGTGCGAGACATCCATCTGCAGAGCGTTGACACCGCTCAAAAAACGCATCTTTCGGCTTTGTCGTTCGGGAATAAACACTGCCCCCTCACTGATCTCAAACCGTTGAACGATATGTTCGAGTGTCGTCTTCAATATAACACTAACTCGGTTTTCAACAGTTGCCAATTGTTCAATCTGCCTTAGCAAGTCGTCCCGATTATTTCTCAAATCTGAAGTTCCGCGAATGTGTCGGCCAATCTCCATCCAACCTGAAACACCACTCGCCATAAGAACAACACCGGTAATAATGGCTATCCAGCTGGCAAGCTTGAAGAATAGTGGTTCTGATAAAAACGGCACAGCCGTAAAAAATCCAACGTAGTTACATAATCTTGCTACCGCTACAAGAGCAATAATCCCGAGACCTGATGAGATATTGTAATAGATATCACCGTTGCGCGCCATTAGTCTGTGTTTTGATCGATATACAATAATCAGCGCTGAAAGAAATAACAGCGCGATTGCCAAGTTTATCGCCTGATTTTCCATAAATCCTCCTGAAGAGTATACTCATACTATTTCTTAATTTATCGGCACAGGAAGAGCTTTTATTAGTAATTGATGCAATATGCAAACTGCAGAAAATTACTCGTTATTTCAGCATTTGGATTGATTTAGCTAATTTTGTGTGGCTCTTTAAATTAGGGCTTGTTGAATAATTAGTTATTATGTACCACAATCTCCCCGCCTTTGGCGGGCGCGTAGCGGGCGGCCTTGTGTCGCCCGTTTCTATACACACAGCGGAGACAAGCCCCGCTGCTACGCG
>JAYEIF010000131.1:0-2629 GCA_034659895.1 Candidatus Zixiibacteriota bacterium | reverse complement strand
TAGCAACAATACTAATGACCCTACAGACTTTTGTTTTACCGAATTGCATGGATTACCTCCTCGTCCTTTCACAAACCTGAGCTTTATCAATTAATTTATATTATAATTTCCTTTAGCTACAAACATAACAGCAGTAATATATACAATCTGCCCACCCCCCGCAAGTGTTTTTTCACATGCCACACGCAGATAATGCAGCAAGACTTAGGGCCAAACAAAATATAGTACTGGGAGAGTGAGGTTTGGGTTAATTATGCGTCCGTAATCTATTGACATATAATGAGATATAAAAAAGCGGGGTGGACCTCACTCTCCCCAAACTTTTGTGTACTTCAGATTCACAATACGATTACACTTTGTCAGAATCGAAGGAAGTCGTTGGAAGGCAATAAGATAAGCGTTGCTGTGCCCCAGCGTTTATCTTTATAGACTTCTAGTATATTTGATGAAGTCAATGCTCTTGAATTCAATTTCAACACAGTGCTCGTAACATTTGAACGAAACCTGCTCACCATTCAAATCGATGTCAGGCTTTCCACCAAATGCTGCCAACACGTCAAGTCTAAATCTGTCGCCGTTATCTGGATTGATGATCTTCACACTCATGTCTTTTTTTCTCATTCTCATTACGCTGTCTAGAAAGAAGAGAACATGATTGTCTAAAGTATTAAATGAAAAACCATGAACAATGAGTTCGTCACAATCTATCAGTTCCTTTCGCGCTATGTTCCATTGACCCTGCAGTAATGGTATGCGAGCCAATTCATCCCTCTTATCATTAGAAAAACCGATAATGAACGGTTCTGAAGCATAAGAGCGAGTCTCAATGTTGTGACTTTCGATGCCGCCGCAGAACGGACAAGAATAGGTGCTCTCCGTCCATTTCGCCACCAAAGTGCTAATATCAACTCGGAAAGCCTCTTTGCAGTTCAGACAATAGAGGCAATCCGCAGAACCATGCAGCTTTAAGTATTTCCTGTTACTTTCCTGGTTCGATTTGACATCAAGCCAATCAAGTCCAAGTTGTTTAGCTATAACAGCATCAAATAGAGTATCCCAATTGAATGTAATAATAGTACCATCAGTTTTCGCAACGAAGTTCTCGACGGCAGCGGTGCTAGGTGCAATATGTGCTATCTGGTCCAACAAATAAACTACGGAATATTTGAGTGGAATTATTATGTACTGCTGGCCAATCTTATCAATATCGTTACCAGTCACAACCATCTCAACTACCCTTTTGTATTCGGGGTTATTCGGACTACTAGCCAGCATGATAAGTTCTTCGATGTTTTTCCCCTGAAATCGGTCTACAGCTATTTTTACAAGATTGAAGAGCTGCTCAAGTTGAAAACCTCCAGATGGCTTATTTTTGAATAGAGTTGAAATGAAATTGGATACAAGCGGGTATCCTGCATGAGTTGATGCGCCTGCTCCAAGCAAGTGAACACAAGTGTGATTACTTGACAATGTTCAGTCCTCTTTATGCCTTTCCGCGGCAATCAGTGGCTGGAACCATTCCCGGATTACATTCCAGTCATCAGTAACAGGAATGTGGTGTGGATCGAGAAACCGACATTCCATGAGTTGCAGCTTTCGCTATGTCTCTTAATCAGCTCAAGATGATAAGAGGAGAAGACTTCTTCCGCATTATTAAGAGAATACCATTCGATACTTAACTCGTAATGTGATAGATCCTTGTCCTCAAAACGTATCCAGACATTGCTATATCCGTCTTCAATATAGGCTATGAACTCAAATGGCCATAGAGGATCAAGAAGATCACTCTCTGAGAGCAAGTTCTTCAAGCCACTAGCTGCAACACTGTCTTGATTGGCTACCAGAAACAGTTCCAACGTCTTAAGCTCTCCTATGCTACTTCTTTGCTCACCAGCTTCAAATTATTCCTGTTCAATTTTCTTCTTATCTCTTGATACTCCTATTTCTCGGCGAATCAAATCCTCGACCAGCTCTTGGATGGTGGTTGTTCTTTGAGCTACTACAATCTTGAGACGTCGATGGGTCTTCTCATCCAGACGTACATGAATCATCGGTCCTCTCGAGAGATTTTTTGAACGTCCTGCTATATTCAAACTCCACACCCGGTCGCCTGGCTATAAATATAGCCGTTTTCCAATCGTGTGGTCAAGGATAATTGAATCAGAAGTTTTTGAACGGGAAACTGACTACTTCACAGAAAAGTACTGGGAGAGTGAGGTTAGTCGATTTCGTAAGCCTATAATTGATTGTGAGTTAAGGGGATATAAAAAGCGGGGATGGTTATACGAATTTCGCAACTTTTTGATGTATGATACATGGAAGACGATTTGCTACTTCAAAAAACTCTTTAATTAGGGCTTGGTGAATAATTAGTTATTATGTGTCGCAATCTCCAATTCACGCCCGCCTGTCAAGCGGACAGGTAGCGGGCGGCCTTGTGCTGACGTGCCTGTCGGCGCACAGGAAGTCCGCCGTGGCATGTCGCCCGTTTCTATCACACACCTGTCTGCGACAGGCAGGGCGGAGGCAAGCCCCGCTGCTACGCGAGCTGAAAGTGCGCCGTGGCGTGTAGAATGTTTATCAGGTATCCCAATGAAATTGGTGTCCCAATGAAATCGGGAAGCTATTT
>JAYEIF010000130.1:0-13424 GCA_034659895.1 Candidatus Zixiibacteriota bacterium | reverse complement strand
TTTATCAAGTGCAAGCCTTTTAAGCTATTTATAACAAAACCCTTTCACTTGAAACAATACAAAACATGTTTATCTATTTATGAACAAAGAACTTACCCGCCTGTCGAGCGGACAGGTACTTTATTCAGCAGACCGTAGTTATTTCAAAAAACTTTCCACAGAAAATCAGTGGTTTACTTCTTTTTCTGATGTTTTTTCATCCGTTTCTTTTGACGCTTCATCTTCCTTTGTATTAAAAGCGAATGTAAGTTCCTCTTTGGTGGCACTTATAGTAAGTTCACAATTTCCAGCAAACTGACCGCGGAGTATCTCTTCTGATAAAGGATCTTCGAGATATTTCCGTAAAGCTCTCGACAAAGGACGCGCTCCATACTCTGGCTCATAGCCTTTGTCTGTAAGGAACTCCCTGGCTTGATCTGTCAAATTTAAACTGATACCGCGTTCAGCAAGCTGTTGGGCAGTGTCAACAATCATAATCCCTATGATTTGTTTGATATGTTCACGTTTTAGTGAATGGAAGATGATTGTTTCATCCAAACGGTTGAGAAATTCGGGATTGAATGTCTTGTGCAACTCTTCTTTGATTTTTTTGGATATACCATCATGAGAAGTGTCAAGAGACTCAGAGTCAAAGCCAACTGTTTTTTCATCGCGGAGTTTCCGTGTTCCAAGATTTGACGTCATAATAATTACAGTGTTCTTAAAGTCAATCTTTCGCCCAAATGAATCAGTAAGTTGACCATCATCGAACAATTGTAACAGGATATTGAAAACATCAGGATGAGCTTTCTCGATTTCATCAAGCAACACTACCGAGTAAGGTTTACGTCGTACTTTCTCAGAAAGTTGACCACCCTCTTCATAGCCAACATATCCCGGAGGTGCGCCTACCAAACGCGAAACAGCAAATTTCTCCATATATTCAGACATATCAATACGAATGATAGAATCTGTACTCTCGAAGAGAAATTCCGATAATCTACGTGCCAGTTCAGTTTTTCCTACACCGGTAGGGCCGAGAAAGATAAAAGTCCCGATAGGGCGACGAGGGTTCCCGAGACCGGCGCGAGCACGACGAATAGCTTTGGAAATAGCGGTTATGGCTTCATCTTGGCCAACTATGGATTTCTTGAGTTCTTCTTCCATCCTAAGTAAACGATTGGACTCATTTTCTTCAAGACGGAACAATGGGATACCGGTTATCTTGGCAAGTACCGCCGCAACTTCATCACCAACAAGCGTTATCTTATTCTTCTCGCGATCCTCTTCCCATTGTTTCTGCAATTTTGTTTGCTCTTCCTTCTTGGCTTTAATTTCGTCACGAAGCTGAGCGGCTGTCTCGAATTCCTGGTTCTTGACAGCTTTTTCCTTGGTTTTTTGCAATTCGGCTAATTCATTTTCAATATCGGCAAACTCGGTCGGACGTGTATATGTCGACAGGTGCGCTCGTGAGCTAGCCTCGTCTATAAGATCAATGGCTTTATCGGGCTGAAATTTTCCCGTTACATAACGATTGGACAGTTTTACTGCGGCCTCAATGGCTTCATCTGAAATCATCAGTTGATGATGTTCCTCATACTTGTGCCGCAATCCTTTGAGGATAGAAATAGTGTCCTTCTCCGAAGGAGGATCAACCGTAACGGTCTGGAATCGACGATCCAAAGCTCCATCCTTCTCGATGAACTTTCGATATTCATTCATAGTAGTGGCACCGATACAACGCAGTTCACCGCGGGCAAGGGAAGGTTTGAATATATTCGAGGCATCCAGAGAGCCCTCAGCGCCTCCAGCTCCAACAATAGTGTGAATTTCATCGATGAAGATTATCACATCTGTTGCGTTTATGATTTCGTTAAGCACTGCTTTAAGACGTTCCTCAAACTGACCGCGATACTTGGTGCCGGCAACCAGTGAAGCCATATCGAGTGTAACTACTCTTTTATTCTCCAGAGTTTGCGGAACATGGTTTTCAACAATACGCTGAGCTAATCCCTCGGCGATAGCCGTTTTGCCGACGCCTGGCTCACCAATTAGAACCGGATTATTTTTCTTGCGGCGAGAAAGAACTTGAGCGACACGCTCGATTTCATCGCTGCGTCCTATAATAGGGTCCAGTTTACCACGGCGAGCCATCTCTGTCAAATCTCGTCCAAAGTGATCCAGAGCCGGAGTCTTGGATTTCTTTCGCTTTTTCTTGAATGACGAAGGCTGGCCGTTCTGGATATTTTTCAATTCCTCGTAGGCTTCCTTGTAATCAATTTCATATATCGAAAGGACCTGAGCAGCAACACCTTCTTCATCTTTGAGAAGGGCAAGCAGAATATGTTCCGTGTCGATATCCTTTGATTTCAATGCCCGGGCTTCCTGTCCGGAAATTTCCAGCGTCTTCTTGGCACGTGCGGTCAGAGGCAACTGCCCCATTGTCATGGTACCGCCGGAGGGCTGCACAACTTCCTCAATAGACTGTTTCAAATCAGCCAGATCAAGACCAAGATTAGTAATAATCTCAATCCCGCGGCCATCACCAAGACGGATAAGCCCCAGTAATATATGTTCAGTTCCGATATAGTCGTGCCGAAGGCGTGATGCTTCATCACGGGCGTATTCAATAGCTTTACGCGCTCGTTCGGTAAACATTTCGTTCATGGCCTGCCGTCCCTCCAAGTTTTGTTCATTCTTTTGTATCTAAGCAATAATTCTATGTATAACATATTTGTCTTAGTTGTTCCTTAATTTTTCACGTACCATTTGAGCCCGCACAAAATCGCGCCTGTTTGTATCCATCTCGGAGCCATAAAACTTCTGCAGGTGAGCTGGCTGCGAAAGCAAAAGTATATCGTTGATTAGAGCCACATCCAAAAAGTCAATAATCTTCATCGCATGTCCCAGCCGAACAGCTGACAGGAGATTCATAACTTCATCCGATGTCAATACTCGGGCATTCTTAAGAATACCGTATGCCCTCCAGATTTTGTCTTCTATCATATCTGCCGCTTCATCGATAAGACGTTGGCGAGCTTCAGCTTCTTTTTCGATAATCTCGCGAGTTATAAGCGTAATATGGTCAAGCACCTCTTTTTCACTAACCCCAAGCGTTCTTTGATTGGAGACCTGAAACAAATTTCCAAGGACATCGGACCCTTCACCATAAAAACCGCGGACTATCAAACTACTGCGAGTAACATACGAAATAACGTGATCAATTTCTTTGGTAAGCACCAGTCCGGGAAGATGAATCAGAACGGAAGCTCTCATTCCAGTACCGGCATTGGTGGGACAGGCGGTAAGATAACCAAAATCTTGATCATAATCATACTCGAGATAGCGGCCAATTTCGGCATCATACGATGTCGCAAGATCAAAAGAGCCCTTAGGATCAAGCCCCGAAGAAAGAGCTTGTATTCTCAGGTGGTCTTCCTCATTGACCATAATTGAAATCCGTTCCTGTGGACCGATAAACAATGCTTTGGACAATTCACCGTTGAGAAAGACAGGCGAAATCAAATGACGTTCAACGAGGAAGTTACGGTCAAGTTCGCAAATGTCGGAAGCCTTAAAATACTGACCTTCAGCGAGCATTTTGGAGCGTGCTATGGTCGAATCGACATACCCGACAATTCGCTCTCTGGTCTCTGTATCGGCTGATGGTGGATATTTACAGCCAGCCACATTACGCGCCAGTCGTACCCGAGTTGAGAGAACAACTAGCGCATCCTCACCCTGACCGGAAAGCCATACCGCTGGCGATTTGGCCATTTCTTCGAATATCGTTTCCAACTTTCTTCCCTTCATTATTACTCGTCAGAAGTTAAACTCTCTCGAATTGATTTTAACTTATCACGAATCTCGGCAGCACGTTCAAAGTCTTCACGTTCAATTGCCTTGGCTAGTTCATCCTCCAGACGTTCTTCCTCTCGAACTGGTAGAACTTTTTCACCATCAGTGTCAGGTTTATTTATCACAGTAGGGGTTCGACCCCTGTGAAGCGAAGCTCCATGAATCTTCCGCATAATTGGTTCCAGTTGAGGTCGAAAGGCTTTGTAGCACTCACCACAGCCAAAACGTCCCTGATTAGTGAATTCCTGGAACGTTAAACCACAATTAGGACAAGTGATTTGCTCTGCCTTCTTTTGTTTTAACCCGGGTGTTGCAGCCGACAATCCAGAGAGAATTTCTGCCAATGGAAATGGCACATTGTCCAACGGGGAATGAAACCCTCGCGCTGCGGCGCATTCATTGCAAAGATGAAGAGTTGTCTTCTCATTATTAATAATCTGCGTCAGATGAACCTGAGCTTCTCGTTTTTTACAATCCTGACATAGCATACTTAATTCCACCTAATTTCACTCAATGTTCACAAATCCTTCCGTCAACTATTTCAAATTGACTGTGACATCCATGAGCCAGCTCCTTATTGTGGGTTGCTATCAAGAAAGTCGTAGCTCGGTCCCTGTTTAGTGTGAAGAGGAGATCGTGAAGTCGATGTCCGGTCGCAGTATCTAAATTGCCGGACGGTTCATCAGCCAGAACAATCTTAGGCTCATTAGCCAAGGCTCGGGCAACAGCAACCCTTTGTTGTTCGCCACCCGACAATTGGTTCGGGCGGTGGCTCTTCCTATCACTTAAACCAACTAACTCCAACAGTAGTTCCCCTTGATCTTCGGCTTCTCGTTGTTTTTTGCCATTTACGAGCATAGGAATCATCACATTTTCCAGAGCGCTGAAGTCTTCCATCAGATAGTGGAATTGAAAAACAAAACCTATATTCTGATTTCTGAAATGCGCCAGCCTTTCCTCTGATTGGTCACCAAGATATGTTCCATCTATTTGTATTTTGCCCGATGTTGGGTGATCAAGTCCTCCTAATAGGTGCAACAGAGTAGATTTCCCAACACCTGACTCTCCAGAAATTGCTAACATTTCTCCTTTTGATAAGCTAAAGGATATTCCTTTCAACACTTTAAGTGACGAATCCGGTAAGCGAAATTCTCGGCGTATATCTTCAGCCTTAAGAATCCAATCATTGTTGCTCATTTTTCTATCTCAGCATCCATGCAAATTACACACAGCTATAATACCATTTTCGTCAAATTTCCATAAACGTTTAGCTGTTATTATAATATCAAACATTTATTTCCTCAAAACATCGATTACTGACAAACGCGCTGCCTGTTGTGCTGGAAACAACGAGGCAATAAAACAAATCACATAAGTAACAACACCTGCGACAAGGAAGTCAAGAATATGCGTTTCAATGGGTAAGTAGCTGACAAAATAAATATCGGGCGGCAGCGAAATGATTTCGTAACGATTCTGTATAAAAGTTGCCAACAATGCCAACACCCAACCCAATAGAACACCGTATGTCCCTATAACAAGTCCTTTGTGTACAAATATTCTGCGAATTGATTGTGGTGTTGATCCAATAGTTTTTAGAATGCCAATCTCCGCTCGTTTTTCCATTGTCAGCATAACAAGAGTAGAAATTATTGAAAAAGCCGCTACCAATACAATTAGACTAAACCCTAAAAAGAGAATTTTCTTTTCTATTGCAATCCAGGTAAAGAGATTTCGATGTAGCTCATTCCAAGGCACAACGTCGTATTTGTGTCCGAGTGTCGAATCAATTATTGGAGTGAGTTTTTCAGCCATATAGATATCGGTCAATTTCAGATGTATTGTCGTGACAGCGTCGCCAGTGCGGAATAGTTTTTGTGCTTCGGATAGAGCAATATAAGCCATCTGAGAATCAAATTCATACATACCTGTTTCAAGAATTCCAGAAATATAGAACTTTGTTACTCGCGGTCGTGTTCGGGTATGAAGATCTTCTCCACGAAGTGAATACAACACAACTGATGAACCGAGAAATACCCCTAATCGTTCGGCAAGGCTATTACCTATTATCATTCCGGGTATAGAATCTTCCCCATCTGCAATAGGTTCAAATGAATAATCGCCTATCTTAACGTTCTTTGCCACCGATGAAGTACGTTTTTCCATTTCAAGATCAATCCCTCGCAGGATAATGCCATCACCAGCCGAAGAGGAAGCAATAGCAGCTTTATAATAAATGAATGGTGATGCCGCTACTACGTGGTCGATAGTTTCCAGCGTATCAACCAACTCGAGGTAGTTATCTATAAATTTCTCTCCCATAGGGAAAATGGATATATGTGAAGTTGTCCCCAATAAACGAGAGCGGATTTCAGACTCAAATCCATTGTGCATTGACATCACAAAACAGACAACAGCCACGCCAAGTGTTACACCAAGGATAGTAATCCAAGTTGACACCGAGACAAAAAAACGGCCGGATCGGAGATACCGCCGAGCTATGTATGTTTCATATCGCATTCTTATAGCAGTATAAGCTCTTACAACATCCAATTACAACTACTTTCCAAAAGTATCAGGTTCTTTTAGAATAGGGTAATTTATTAGATTGTTGACATTTAGCTCAATAGCCAATAGTTTACATGCAATATGGCTTCGCTTTTTGACATAAGAGAAAAATTAGTATCGGTAGGCAATCAACTATACGAGCGTGGATTGATAGCTGGAACGGATGGAAATATCTCTGTTCGTCTTGATGATAATCGCATTTTGATTACTCCATCGGGCTTGCCCAAAAGTAGCCTGAATCTCGACGGCCTAACAATTATCGATCAGGATGGAAAACACTTACAGGGACCTCATTCAGCTTCCAGTGAGTATATGATGCATACGTTTGTGTATAGAAATCGTCCTGACATAAAGGCTTGTGTTCATTCTCACCCTCCTTATGTAACAGCGTTTGCTGTGGCTGGTGTCCAACTTGCTGAAAATATACTTCCGGAAGTAGTCATTTCGATTGGTAATATACCTCTCACTGACTATGCTCCACCCGGCACCGATGCGGTTCCGAAATCATTGGAGCCGTTTATCAAGGACAGCAACGCCTTCATACTTCGGAATCATGGTTTGCTGACAGTCGGCCAATCACTGGACGAAGCTTATCACCGAAATGAAGTTGTCGAACATTATGCTCGAATTTTACATTTGGCGCGCCAACTTGGCAGTCTCGACAACATTCCATCGGATGATTTACATAGACTCGAGAAAATACGCCAGAAACTTGATAACAGCAGGAACGAGGACGGATAAGCGCGGAGGGAATTCTATGACACCGGTAAAAAAAGTTCTGGTAGATATGGCGGATCGTCTTTATCAGCTATCCCCTGATTTGGTGTCGTTTCTCCCGCACCAGCCCCATTCTAAACGACTCAGAAAAATCAGCTCTCTGGATCTGGCTACATTTAATTGGCCTATTTCAATTGACGGTGACGAACTTCTTTCGCCTACTGATATTCAACCGGCAGATGCTTCTGACATGACAGAACTACGAGAAGCTCTTTCTAATTGGTACTATACTTATCATGGCGTAAAGCTGGATCCTCAAAAAGAGATTATTCTCGGTCCCGGGATATCCGGACTTCTCTGGATGATGTCGCTGGCTTTTGTCGATAATGGAGATATTGTTTTTGTTCCTGATTTATGTTTACCAACTTATCGCAGGATAGCAATAGCATGTGGAGGTCAACCGGTTAGTTATAGTATTAGCGCCAGAAATCACTGGCTGCCGGATTTCGAACGCATCAATACCCGGCTGGGTCGCGTTGCACGGCTACTGTTTCTAAATTCACCACACAACCCCACCGGAGCTGAACTGACCGAAAAGGAACTCTCCAATCTAATCTGGATTGCCTCACGGGAAAATCTCGCTATTGTCAACGATGCGGCCTATTCGACTATATCCGGACGAAAGCCCGTCTCACTGATGGCAATCTACGGTGGAAAGAAAGTCGGCGTGGAAGTCGGTTCATTCTCATATACATTCGGCCTGCCGGCGTTACCATTTGGCTATGTAGTAGGAAATAGGGAAATCATCAGAGGATTGAGACAATCAAGGAAACTACTGCCATTGCATATTCCACGCTACTTTATCAAACTGTCCATTTCCGCCATACGAAAATTTCCAACCGAGAATCTCCTTAAACTTCGAAGTGATTTGACTGCATCTACCGCTGAAGCCATTTCATTATTGAGATTGCTTGGATTGGAGAATGCTGGATTTAACGCTGTTCCGTATGTGTGGGGACGAATCGAGCGCCGCCGCCAGTCGATGACAGCCGCCACTTATCTTTTCCGACGACATCGTATTCAAGTGATACCGGGGGTAGCATTTGGAGATTCAGGCGAGGGATTTCTGCGATTTTCAGCTACAGCTTCTGTTGATGACTATCATTCAGCACAAAACCGTGTTCGGAGCAAACAACGACATTTCAAACGAGGTCGAAAGAAATGAAAGATGTAATCCGAATAATGGGAATGTCGTTTTATGGTTTCCATGGTGTTACTGCGGCTGAGAAAGAAACCGGCCGTCGCTATGAAGTTGATTGTGAATTGGAAGTCGATTTTTCTAAACCGGGAAGTTCTGACCAATTAGTTGACACTATTGATTATACTGAAATATATTCTCTGATAAAAGAGGAAGTTGAGGGAACAGCCTTTGCACTTTTGGAGGGGCTTGCTACCAGTTTGGCTGCCAAAGTGCTTGACAGGTTTGCTGTTTACAGGGTAACTTTGAGGGTCCGTAAAATGACACCACCAATTGCCGGTGACATTAAGTATGTCGAGGCTGAGATTACACGTTATAAAGCGGATGTGTCCAAGTTGAATAAGGACAACAAACAGAAAGAGTAGGAAATATCATGGCGACCACCGTTTACATTCTTATTGGTTCAAACCTTGGCGATAGAGAAAGAAATCTTACGGCTGCTGCTGAGAAACTGGGGGCATTACCCGGTCTGGAGATTATAGCCTTATCAAGTATCTATGTTTCGCATGCGCAGGACATGAAAGGGGAAAATCCGTCATTCTTAAATCAGGTGTTGAAAGTGGACTATAAGTACCTTCCAGATGAATTGCTAAACTCTTTGGAGCTAATAGAAGTAAAACTTGGCAGAACTGGTAAGGGCAAGAAAGAACCACGTATAATCGATTTGGATATTCTCCTTTTTGGTGATAAAATTATCGAAACTGAAACACTTTCGGTACCGCACAGGGAACTGTTGAATCGTCCCTTTGCGATGGTTCCGCTACTTGAGATTGATCCTGAGATAGAACATCCAGTAACCAAACAACCTGTCTCAGAGTTTCTCAGTGAAGAAAACCGTCGGGAGATAATACTGTATAAGGACAATGTCGCAAGAAACGTTTGAACCTAACTATATCGCCATTGAGGGTGTAATCGGAGCTGGGAAAACTTCGTTTGCCGAGATGCTGACTGAAGCTCTCGGAGCTGAGCAAATCAACGATGAGATATTCAGTAATCCGTTTCTCGTTGATTTCTACAAGAACCGAAAGCGTTACGCATTTTCCTGTCAGCTCTTTTTCCTGTTGTCTCGCTTCCAGCAGCAACAGCAGTTGCAAACGCGTGACCTTTTTGCAAAACGGATAATCGCTGATTATCTGTTCGCCCGTGATTCCATATTTGCTTCGGTAAACTTGTCTGATCGAGAATTGGCGTTATACAATCGCATTGCGCCGGTTTTAGCTGGTGATATTCCAAAGCCTGACCTGGTAATTTATCTACAAGCCTCAACATCAGTACTGCTGCAAAGAATACGCAAACGCAATTTACCTTTTGAACGGTCTGTTGATTCAGACTATGTCGAAAATCTCAATAACGCTTTCGACTACTTTTTCTTTAATTATCAGGAAACCCCGCTTCTGGTGGTAAGGACCGATAATATTGATTTTGTAAACACACCACGTCATTTCGACGACTTGATGGAGCAGATAAGCAAACCAATTGCAGGAAAGAAATACTATTCTCCTGCAGGTGACCTGACTTCAATTTGATAAATTATGTCGCACGCTGGAAAGAAAAAGAAACATACGGTTGGGACTTTTCTCCGCAAAAAATCAAAGGGAGAAAAAATCACAGTCCTCACTGCCTATGACGCCTTTATAGCATCACTGTTGGATAAAGCCGGAATTGATTCTATTCTGGTCGGCGATTCTGCCAGCAATGTGGTGCATGGACATGATTCGACACTTCCAATCACTATGGACATAATGATTGCCCACACAGCAGCTGTTGCAAGGGGAACAAACACAGCGTTGATTATAGCCGATATGCCATTCCTTTCATTTCAACCATCTATCGAAACCGCTATCATCAATGCGGGTCGTTTTCTAAAAGAGGCCGGTGCAGAAGCTGTGAAGATGGAGGGTGGTGTTGAAATGATTCCAACAATAAAACGCGTGATTGAGTGTGGCATACCAGTTATGGGACACATCGGACTTACACCGCAGTCTATCAATAGATTTGGAGGCCCGAAAGTGCAGGGACGAGGGAAAGAATCTCGATCTTATCTGATGGAATCGGCTCTGGCGCTTCAGGAAGCTGGCTGTTTTTCAATCGTCTTGGAGCTGGTTGAGTCCGATATAGCAGGTGAAATCACAGATGCTCTTGACACAGCCGCCACAATCGGTATTGGCGCCGGTTTAAACTGCGACGGGCAGGTATTGGTCACCAACGACATTCTTGGATTGCGTCCCGAAGGATTCCGTCCGAAGTTCCTTCGTGAATACGCAAACCTCACACCGACTATTGTTGAAGCTGTCAGTCAGTATATTAAAGATGTTACTGATGGAAGCTATCCATCGGAGGATGAGTCCTTTACCAGTTAACGGCAGTTGAGAGATTTGCAGTGATTGCAGCATAGATTTGTCTGTAGTTAAGCAGTAAACAATCAATAAAAAATCGAGAAATAGTAATCTACGAGCCATTAATATAATCAAGGAGGAACAAATGGAGAATCTGTTAGACAAAATTTATGAATGGGGCGCTCAGTACGGGATACAAATCCTCGGCGCCATTGCGATTCTTGTCATTGGTCGCATTGTGGTCGGTATTATCATCAGGATTATTAAGCGTCTGATGAAAAGAACCAGTGTCGATGACACTCTGACTGGCTTTTTAACCAGACTAACTTACATTGTTCTGATGGTGTTTGTGCTTCTGGCGGCATTAAGCAGTCTTGGTGTTGAGACGACTTCATTCATAGCAATTATTGGTGCTGCTGGTTTGGCTGTAGGCTTGGCTTTGCAGGGATCGCTTGCCAATTTTGCCTCTGGCGTAATGCTTATCATCTTCCGCCCGTTTAAGGTAGGTGACTTCGTAAAAACTGGCGATGTGGCTGGCACGATAGAAATAATTAGTATTTTCAACACTGTAATGAAAACACCAGACAATAAAGAGATAATTGTTCCTAACGGCAATATTACCAGTGGAAATATCACCAACTACTCCGCCAAGGAAACACGCCGTGTTGATCTTGTGTTTGGTATTGGCTACGATGATGACCTAAGGAAGGCCAAATCGATTCTCGAACGACTGTTAATTGAGGATGAGCGCACTCTCAAGGACCCTGCACCGATGGTGGCTGTTTCGGAACTGGCTGACAGCTCGGTCAATTTTATTGTTCGACCGTGGGTGAAAACAGCTGACTACTGGGGAGTATATTGGGATCTAATAGAGAAAGTGAAGTTGACTTTTGATGCTGAAGGGATATCAATTCCGTATCCACAGCATGATATACACATGATTGAGACAGCCAGTTAGGAGGAAAGCACAATGATTATGAAATCAACGCATATTATTATCAACATGGTCATCGTTTTTGCATTGATGACCACATTTGCATTGGCAGATGAAAATACAGAGGCCGGTTGGGAGAATTCAATAATCATCGATTTCACAACAACACAAACTTCATACTCTGATTCGTGGACCGGTGGCGAAGCCGGATCAGTCAACTGGGTCGGCAATTTCAACGGATCAGCTCGGAAGCAATTATCTTCGAAATTTGATTTCAAATCGACTCTCAAACTGTCTTTTGGGCAAACACTGACACAGAACGTTGATTTGAAAGATAAGCCATGGAAGAAACCACAAAAATCAACTGATCTAATCGACTGTGAAAACGTAGGCCGTTTCACCGCTGGCTGGTTTGCTGATCCCTATGTCGCTTTTCGAGTTGAGTCGCAGTTCTTTGACGGTTCAGATGCGGCACATAAGCGCTGGCTCAGCCCTCTCAAGCTAACTGAGTCAATTGGTTTTTCCCATAAGTTTTATGAGAATGATAAGGACTTTATTACAAGCCGTCTCGGTTTGGCTGTTCGTGAGATTCTTACAAAGAAATTCATTGATACAGTCAATTACAATACTGAGACTGAGTCAACTACGGACGGCGGGTTTGAATTGGTAACCGACGCCGAATTGACCTTTGGTGATAAGTTGAAATATACAGGCAAGCTTTCACTGTATAAGGCGGCGGCATATTCAATGAAGGACGAAGCAGCGGAAGATTACTGGAAAGCGGTCGATGTCAATATGGAGAATATCATAAGCGCATCCATCACGAAAATCATTACAGTGAATCTCTACACGCAATTACTATACGATAAGGAAATAAGTCAGAAATGTCGTTGGAAAGAAACTCTGGCTATTGGATTTGTATTCAAGATGCTGTAATGTATATTTTTACTATTATAGGTTTTGCTGAATGAAGCAAAAGTTATTTGTTTATATATGATAGATGTGGTATCCCACCGGCCGTGGGCGACCCCGGCCATCGGGCGATATCAAGGATTGAAAAAGAAAGGAAAGTGAAATGGCTATTCAATTTAATTGCCCTAATTGTGGGACTGAGCTACATTTTAATTATTTAAAAATTGGTGATGAGTTTAAATGTACTGAATGTAATTCGAGAGGAATTGTACCTGAATCAGGAAAAGAGGCAGAACTTACTTCTAGAGGTGAAATAAATGGAAAAGATATTTCTGGCTATTTAAAGGGCAGAGCAACCCCACAGACAAATTCAAATCAAGAAGATCAAATCAACAGCTACAATAACCGATTCCCCGCAGTTAAAATAGTATCGGCTTTAATCAAAGTTGTTGCTTGGATCGTTTTTGTAGCTTTAGTTGTATTTGGATTTTATGCTTTTAATATAGGTCATCCCCTTGAGGGAATCAAGTGGTTTATAATTGGAGCCACTATATTAGTGTTCAATCTAGCATTTTCTGAAATACTATTGGTCATACTTGCCATTGAGGAAAATACAAGGAAGTCCATTAAAAAATAATCTAACACCTTGATAAAAAACTTAATCAAGTGGCAAGGTAAGGCAAGGGTCGCCCACTGCTTGCGGTGGAATCAGTTAGACAAATGTCGGGTTGACAAGCAACCTGACCTGCTTTTCTGGATCCCATCTTTCGATGGGATGACAAATCCTTATAATTGTCATTTTCCTATAATTCTCATTCCTCTGTAATCATCATTACCCTATATCTGTAATCATCATTACCCT
>JAYEIF010000129.1:2573-13817 GCA_034659895.1 Candidatus Zixiibacteriota bacterium | reverse complement strand
TCAGCTCGCGTAGCAGCGGGGCTTGTCTCCGCTGTGTGTATAGAAACGGGCGACACAAGGCCGCCCGCTACGCGCCCGCCAAAGGCGGGGAGATTGTGGTACATAATAACTAATTATTCAGCAAGCCCTAAATAGTCTGCATTTATACGCTCGATTATAATGCTATTCTCTGCAAAATTGTCCAATTATTAATTTGTTCTTAATAAAATCTTAACATTTCTAACGTTTTCTCCATTTGAAACAAATAAGCTGGCTCTTAATTAAAGTAAAGGAGGTTTTATGAAAAGAGCATTAAATGGCAAAGGCGTTTTTGTGGGAATCTTAATTTTGTTGAGCGCTATGTTCCCCACACACGTTGTAGGAGCCGCCGGTTGGTGGGAGAATGTAAAAGTAAAGGGGAATTTACGCTATCGGCATGAAATGATTAACAAGGAGGATAAAGATGTTCGACACAGGGATAGAATTCGTGCTCGAGTTGGAATCTTTACCAAGGCCAATGAAAAAATCGATATCGGCATTCAATTGGCAACTGGTTCGGATGATCCGGCTTCGACCAACCAAACTCTGGATGGGGCTTTTTCAACAAAGAATATCGGCATTGATTTGGCCTATTTTGAATACAAACCTTCTAAGCTCAAGGGTTTAAAGGTAGTTGGCGGAAAGTTCAAAAACCAATTTTTCAAACCGGGTAAATCAGAACTTATATGGGATGGAGATTTGAATCTGGAAGGTAGTGCAGTCACTTTTAATCATAACTCAGATAATTTTGGCTTAACTCTGATTGGCTCTGGACTCTGGATAGAAGAGAGGTCATCATCGGACGACTCCTATCTTTTGTCAGGGCAATCCATTGCTAAGTTACATTTTAACGAGGGAAAAACAAACATCGCTTTTGGCGGAGGATTTTTCAATTATGTCAATGCTTTGGGATTTCAACCATTCTATGATGATGAAGAGCCAATGGGTAACTCGATTGTTGTTGACAGTAACAACTATGCCTATGCCAATGATTTTAAACTAATAGAATTATTTACCGAAGCAACTCACAGATTCAACAATATTCCTGCAACCATTATGTTCGATTATGTTACCAATTCTGGGGCCGACAGCCTCAATACCGGCTGGCTGGTTGGACTACGAGTCGGTAAAGCCAAAAAAATTGGTTCGTGGGAATTTCGTTATAATTATCGTGAGCTGGAAAAGGATGCTGTAATAGGAACGTTTTCCGATTCCGATTTCCGGGGCGGGGGAACCAATGGTAAAGGTCATGAAATAGGTGGCGCTTATCAATTACTGAAAAATACGGCATTCAAATCAACCTATTTTATAAATGAAATTGGAATTGATAAGAATAATACAGAAGATTTTAAACGTCTTCAGGTAGATTTGCAGTTGAAGTTTTAAGCAGTAAAAATAAATAATATTTTGGAGGAAACGATGAAAAAACTGACGTGGATCATAATGGCAGGACTCTTAATCTCAACAGTAATTTTTGCCAGATCAAGCATCACGATTAAAGGTTCAGATACTTTGGTAAGACTCGGTCAGCGTTGGGCTGAAGAGTATATGAAAAAAAACACTGGAATAGTTATTCAGGTTTCCGGAGGTGGTTCAGGAACAGGTATCGCTGCTCTTTTGAATAATGCTACAGATATTTGCGAAGCTTCAAGGGATATGAAAGAGAAGGAATATAAACTAGCCGAAAAAAATGGTATGAAACCCTATCGGGTTTCGGTCGCTCTTGACGGAATAGCGGTTTTCCTTAACAAGAAAAATAAGGTTCATAATTTAAACTTTGCTCAATTAAAAGGTATCTATACCGGTGCTATTACCAACTGGAAAGAAGTTGGTGGAAACGATGCCCGTATTATTATTTATGGCCGTGAAAATAATTCCGGTACCTATTCCTTCTTCAAGAAAAAAGTATTAAACAAAGAAGATTATTCAGACTACACACAAACCCTTCCCGGCACCGCCGCCGTTGTTCATGCTGTTGCCAATGATAAAAATGGTATCGGCTATGGGGGTATCGCCTGGGCAAAAGGTGTGAAATTTGCGGCTGTGGCAAAAGATAAAGACGACAAATATGTGGAACCGTCAATAAATTCCGTTTCCGATGGCAGCTATCCGATCTCAAGAGATTTGTACTGGTTTTTCGATGGCAAACCAACAGGAGAAATTAGAAAGCTGGTTAACTGGGCTTTATCCGAAGAAGGTCAGAAAATTGCCGAGGAAATTGATTATGTTCCGCTTTCCAAAAAGCGTGCTTTATCTAGTTTGGTAGAATAACACTATTATATCTCTATTGGGTAGTAAGGATATTCGGGATGATTGTATAGGAATCGTCCCGAATTTAATGAGAAAATGAAAGAATTAAATTTTAAACCAAAATCACGCCTCAGAGAATTTTTTGGCGAAATGTTTATAGCAGTAAATGCTTTTGTCGCCTTAATTGCAATTATCCTGATTTTTGTTTTTATTTTTAAAGAAGCGATTCCAATATTCACCGACTCTGAAATTCGGGAAGAAGTTACTCTGGAAAAGATGACTTTCAAACAGGAGTTTTATGAAGGTCGTGATGCCAAATGGTCGTGGCAACCAAACTCCGAAGTGCCAAAATATTCTTTGCTACCCCTATTCATAGGAACTCTGAAGGCGGCTTTAATTGCTATGCTTTTTGCGGCTCCATTAGGGATCGGAGCAGCGATATATTCTTCGGAGTTTGCCAATAAACGGATGCGTGAAATTATTAAACCTACTATTGAACTATTAGCTGGAATTCCCTCGGTGGTTCTTGGCTTTTTTGCTTTGATAATTTTGGCTACATTTCTTCAGAATACGCTTGGATTAACATTCCGATTGAATGCTCTAAACGCCGGACTCGCTCTTGGTTTGGCGGTAATTCCGATAGTCTTCACAGTGGCCGAAGATGCTATGACTTCGGTCCCGCATTCTTTACGTGAAGCAGCCACAGCGCTGGGGGCCAATCAATGGCAAATATCCTTTACTGTAGTCTTACCTGCCGCTCTCTCCGGAATCTCGGCCGGAATTATTTTGGGATTCGGCAGAGCTATCGGTGAAACAATGATAGTTCTTATGGCTTCAGGAAATGCCGCTATAGTATCAACAAGTTTAACGGATTCGGTCAGGACTTTTTCAGCCACAATCGCGTCCGAGTTGGGTGAAGTTGTTTTTGGAGGTGGGCATTACACAGTACTATTTTTTATCGGTTCACTTCTATTCGTTTTCACCTTTATAATCAATCTCAGCGGTGATATGATTTTAACACGGATTAAATCTAGATTCCAAGGAAAAATAAATTAATGGCTGTAAAGTCAAAAATGTCGGACCATAAACTTATCGCTACAAATGGTCTTGAATTCAAACCCAAGAATCAGGGATATTTTCCACGAGGATTATCATTTCTGGCTGTGGTTATAATCATCCTGATGCTGGCGATTATTCTTGGTAATATAATTTACGGAGGTGCCGGAACCATTAGTTTGGAATTTTTATCTCATCCACCGGAAAATGGAATGGAAGCAGGTGGTATTTTTCCAGCTATTTTCGGGACCGTGTTTTTAGTAATCCTAATGGTTATTGCTGTTGTCCCAGTGGGGGGCTTTACAGCTATTTATTTGCACGAATACGCTTCTCCCTCATCGAAAATAACAAGATTGATACGAGTGGCAGTTAATAATCTTGCAGGGGTGCCATCAATTGTATTTGGTCTTTTCGGTTTGGGTTTTTTCATTGCTTTCATAGGCGGTGGCCTGGATTCTATTTTCTATAAATCGGAAGACCCTATCTGGGGTCAACCGGCAATCATATGGGCATCTTTGACACTGGCTCTATTGACACTTCCAGTAATAATTGTTTCAACAGAGGAAGCATTGCGAACTATACCGAACGAGTTAAAAGAAGCCAGTTACGCTCTGGGCGGTACAAAACTACAAACTATTACTCGAATTATTATCCCTCAGGCACTTCCGGGTATTTTTACTGGATCGATATTGGCCGTGAGTCGCGGAGCAGGTGAGGTGGCACCTATAATGTTTACTGGTGTGGCTTACTATTTGCCGTATTTGCCAACAAAGTTTAATGATCAATTTATGGAAATGGGTTATCATATCTATGTTATGGCAACTCAATCGCCGGATATTGAAGCTACCAAACCGATATTATACGGAACAATTTTGGTTTTATTGATTCTCACATTCCTATTGAATTTCATTGCAATATATATTCGTTCAAGTATGAGGAGAAAACGTGCAACCTTACAATAATTCAATAGACAGAACAATAGACAAAACTGATAAGAAGAATTATAAGTTTGAATATAAGATGACTGTGGAAGATCTTGATTTTTGGTATGGCGATAATAAAGTATTACATAATATTTCGCTTAACATTATTGAGAATAAAGTAACTTCCCTAATAGGCCCCTCTGGTTGTGGCAAATCGACATTTATTAGAACATTAAATCGAATGAACGAAACTATTCCCGGAACAAGGATGGATGGAATTGTTAAATTGGATGATATTAACATTTATACGGATATAAAAGATGCTTCCAAAATTCGAACCCGGGTCGGTATGGTTTTTCAAAAATCAAATCCGTTCCCGAAATCGATTTTTGAAAACGTTGCCTACGGTTTAAAAGTTAATGGTATAAAGGATAAAAATCTTATAGCCGAAGTGGTTGAAGAATCACTTATTCAGGCGGCTTTATGGGATGAAGTAAAAGACAAGCTCAATCATAGCGCCTTTATGCTATCCGGAGGACAACAGCAGCGGTTATGTCTTGCCCGGGCACTGGCTATCAGACCGGAAGTAATCTTGATGGATGAACCGGCCTCGGCATTGGATCCTATTTCAACCGCCAAGATAGAGGATCTAATTGTAACATTGAAACAGAAATATACCATAATTATAGTAACGCATAATATGCAAGAGGCAGCTCGTGTATCAGACTACACCGCCTTTTTCTTTCAAGGGGATTTGGTGGAATTCGGAC
Source organism: Candidatus Zixiibacteriota bacterium (assembly GCA_034659895.1). Classification (GTDB taxonomy): domain Bacteria; phylum Zixibacteria; class MSB-5A5; order GN15; family FEB-12; genus B120-G9. The sequence continues at coordinate 8,800 of JAYEIF010000129.1, read as the reverse complement.
AGACCAAAGAGATATTTACACGACCGAAGAAGAAGAAAACCGAAGATTATATAACAGGGCGTTTCGGATAAATAAGAGAGGCTGTTATGACAAAACATTTTCATAATGAAATAGAGAAATTGAAGAATAAAATCCTTCATCTAGTTGCAATGGTTGAGGAAAACCTGCAAATCGCCGTTAAATCAATAATTGAATATGATATTGGCCAAGCTGATAAGGTAATTATGTCTGATCCCAAAGTGGATTCTCTCGAGGTGGAAGTAGAAGAAGATTGTCTCAAAATTCTGGCTCTCTACCAACCGGTAGCCGCCGATTTAAGATATGTCATTGCTGTTTTAAAAATAAACAATGATCTTGAAAGAATTGCCGATCTGGCTGTTAATATTGCCAAAAGAACTAAAACTGTAACGCGGCATCCGGATGTAGAAATACCATTTGATCTGCATGATATGCTCAGCATTACTGTCGAAATGGTCAAAACCAGCGTTGATTCACTCGTTACCAATAATACTCAAAAGGCTTATCAGGTAATAAGCGAAGATGATAAAATTGATGATCATGATGCAAATGCATTCAATATAATGCAGAAGCAGATCCGCATAAACGCTGATTATTCCGAGTATTATGTCAGTCTGTTAAGTGTTTCAAGGTATCTTGAACGCATCGCCGATCATGCCACAAATATTGCCGAAGATGTTATCTATATGATAGATGGAGAAATCGTCCGGCATCGAAGTGATTTAGCCTGATATTCTTTTCTAATCATTTAAGATTTACTAAATATTGTGGAGGTGTGTCAACCAAAACCTAAACAGATAAGTCTATGTTATACATATTGTTATAATTGGAGGTGGGGGCGAACCCCGTACTTGCGTTGTGGCACAAGGACTTACCCCCTATTGTGATCAAATTGTGCCCACTTTTTGTATAGTTCTCTCGTTGGCTGTTATAGCCTTAATTCCTTCAAAAAACTTCCAAGTTAAACAAAAATCATAACGGTTAAAAAAATTTCTGTCATCTTAACTACTTTATTCCATTTTGGAACTCTCATCTTTCTTTTCTTGAACAAAGGGTGTGCTCAGGGAAACTGCTTCATATATTTCTTGCAGACCGCTAAATAGGACTTAAAAAGAATGTAGAATGTTTCCTTATGTTTCATTATTACTTTATCATTCCCATTGTCTGTGTTCAGTCCATTTATTATTAAATGATTCTTCAACCCCGGCGGCGTGAAGTGGCTCAAGTAAGAATGCTCCGAGTGCTTGTATCAGTTGTGGAAAATCGATATTAAAATCATCAAGATTACTCCGATTTATGAATGCTTTCCATTGATTAATTTTATCCGTGCTATTGGCAAATTCGCCACTCAAAGCAAGCGGTTTGTCCTCCGGAATGTGAGTACCTCTCCGCTTGAACGTTTCCTTTATTGCTTTAACAAGTGTCATACCATCGAAGGAAGAGGTTTTTGACAGAATGAAGATATCATAGAAGTCTTTCATTCGACTGTTGGCCATCCCTAAGAAAACCATTGCTTGCAGTTTTTCAGCAATCTGGGTTTCCTTGTTATAGGCTCGGATTCGAGGTGCTGGGAAATCAAGCAATACCGGATAGCTAATGATTTTTGCCTTTGGCGTTACAGCGTCTCCAAAACCAACGTCTACTTGGATTCTAATTTTGGCATTGCCTAGTCTTGCATTGATCCTCAGCCTCTGTCCGGGATATTCCTGATTTCCACGAATCTCCTCTATTTCAACACTGTCAGTATCGAATTCAAGTCCGTCCTTCTCGACCTCTACCTGACATATCTCTCTAATTATTGCTTTCAGATCTTCCGCTTCTGGGTTGCCAAAACCAAGCAAATCCAGATCACGAGTTGGGCGATGTGCTTCGCCTATCCAAAATGCCGTGAGCATTGCACCCTTAAGAACAAATTTGTCAGAATGTTCAGATTTTGATAGCCGATACAGGAATCTTTCCACCGCATAACGTGTCAGCATTAAGTTGAAATCCTCATTTCGTTCTCTGCTGAGATTTAAAAGGCGCTGACGGACCGAGGCATCTATATTTTCAGATTTCTTTTTACTCAAACTAGAGACTCCAGATACGGTTTCATGATATTGGCAACCCTGCAGATTTTGGCATATTTCCAAAGATCATCCATTGTGCATTTACGAGACCGATGACAATCGCGAAGGGCTTCGAGAGCGACATCCAGACCAATCTTGTTTCTGAATTTAAAACAATCGGCAACTGTCTTTGCCGGATTATAAACGCGGATCGTAACGCCTTCGATATTATGTTCTTTGATTCCCGAAGTCAGAGCTTTACCGGAAAATCTTGCAATCCGTATAGGAATGCCAAGCTCTCTGGGGCTACGAGCCTTATTGTCAATAGCCATCCAAATTTCATATGGCGATTGAGTTGTCAGGTCATGAAACCTGAGGGCCGAGAGCAGGCAGATTACTCCTGATGGCATCCGTTTACAGGCTTCGGCAATGCTTCTATTTTCAGACGGCTCTGTCTCAAGTAGGGTATAGAGACCTCGCCCAATTCGATTTAGCACACCCTGATTATATAGCATATGGATATACTTGCGATGTATGCCATATTCATCCATGTCTCTTGGCCTGACGATTCCCAGCCGCTTAACAATCTGGATGATCTTTTTTCTAATTTCCGTTTTCATAATCATATCCGCATTATCTTAATATGTCGGTAAATATAAATTATTACCGACATATTATACTGATAAAAACTACCTGGCACAAGCCTTTTTTAAGCCGAACTAATAAAAAATAATTAAGCAAACCCCGTGACGAAATCGTGACCATAGTCGTCGTAAGTTATTGATACTTACAGAGGGTTATTCAGCTTAAAAGCCGGATGTAGCCATTGACTTACAAGGGGTTATCGTTGATTATCAATGACTTATGAGAAGATAAATTAACTGGAGGGCTCGCCGCCTTCCGGTAAATTCGTCTCATACGCGCTGACACATCGAAAGTCATTTGATTACAACGCCTTATGATGCCTCAAGGCACCATTCTCCGCGTCCCTTGCGGGAAATGCTTTTCTCCATGTTTTCTCAAAACAGAGAACGGACGCGGGTTCGATTCCCGTTTGCATATCAAACGCGATGATTTAGTAACCCAAGTCTGAACCAGTTGACCTTTTCATTCGATTCCGTATTTCTGTTTGAACTCGTCGATCCAGTCGCGATGGCGACCAGATTCATCAATCGCACTGACAAGCTGTTGGATGGTCACCCTCCCGACACTGGAGGTATGTTCTGCTGGCACAGATTCCATGAGAAACGGCCATAAGCCGGACTCCTTTCCGTCCTTGGAAACCTTCAAGAATGCGGGGTTTCTCTCGTCATGAAGGAGCACGAAACAGCCATCCTTTTTGAGCGAGAACAGCACCTCCCTGAAAAACTGGTAGTAACTGATAAACGGGCAGATGGGTCCGGATGCGAAAGCAGTCTCCCCGAAGCCGAACTCGTTCATTCGCTCCCAATATTTTCGTCCAATGTGGTGAAGGTAGCAGCCGTCAACCTCATACGAGATAGGGTTCCTTCCATCACAATCACCGCCTGAGAAAACAGAACAGCCGCCAAACTCCCTTTCCACGAGTTTTGCCTCGATGAAGATTCTTGCGGTCTTTCCGGATATGGCCAGGTCAATCGATGTAGGTTGCCCGGAATCTTCGTTAAAAACCGTTCGGTCATCATACTCAAATCCAGCGGTGACTTCCCCGGTCGGCCAGGGCATTCCTGCCTTCTCGGTAGCTACGCGCAGCGGTTCGAGGTCTTTTCTGACAATCAATGGCCCCACAAGATTAAAAACCATTGCCTGGCTGCTCAGGCCGTGGTGAAGGTACTTGTGAAGCGGGAAAGAATCCTTACCTAAATTCCGTTCATGCTCTTGCCGGATGTACTCGGCCACGTCAGTGCAAATTATATTTTCCGGCCAGCTATCATGGGATTTGAGGCAATACCGCATTCTTGCATGTGTAGCCAATCCCTTATTGGAAAACCATTCTGCAGCAGCATCCCGCAGTTCACGCTCAAATGCCTTGTAACGCTTAAATGGCCAAGTTCGCGCCAACTGTCTGCTGTTCATTTCAGCTATTCTTGCCCCTCGTTTCCGTTACAAGCCTTTCAGCTAACTCCAAGGCATCCACGGGCCAGAAGCACTCAGGGCGTGGATGGGCTACATGCGCCTGTCCGGCCACAGGGTGGCAGTTTAGCAGGCATTCGGTCCATTGGGCGGGAATCGCGTCCCGACCCCACACAGCGCCAAGAAGCGCGCCACAGATGGCTGCGTTGGTGTCGGTGTCTCCACCTCGCATGACGGTGTCCACCACAGCTTCCTCCAGGTTCGGAGCGTGGCGTAGCTGCCACAGAGCATTCCGGAAAGCGATCAAGACCCAGCCTTGCTGATAGACGTAATCCGTGGGCGGTGCTTCCGTCGAACCGGTGATCGCCTCCATGAGTGCATCGTCCGCGCTCATCTCGTTGGCCCAAGCCACGATCTGTTCGTGGAGGGCACGGGGCTCGATCCCGGTTCGGATAGCATGGGCAACCGCCATCGTGAACAACGCGTTGGCCTGTCGGCAAACTGGATGAGGATGAGTCAAAGCGGCATCCTGTTTTGCCCACTCAGCCACCTGCTGAAGATCATGATTTGCTCCGAAGATGCCCAGCGGGCTGATCCGCATCATAGCCCCGTTGGCCTGGCTCTCCGGGTTGGGCCGTCCCAGCAGACCGCTCGACACGGTCATGCCGCAATCGAAGGGTCCAGAATCCAACCAGAAGACATATGCCTTCCTGGCTTCCTCGGGATTATACCCTCCCTGGTCCGCCAGCATGCGGGCCAGCAGTAGAGCCATTTCAGAATCGTCGGTCGGCTGTCCGGCAATCGTGTCCCAGGTTCCTCCGTCAGCCAGATTCCGGACACCATCGGGATATTCCCGTCGAATCTTTTCCGGTGTCTGGAACTCAACCAGGCTGCCCAAAGCGTCACCGGCAAGTTGGCCAAGTAGGCATCCTTGGGCCCGGGAGAGGACGTTATGGTTGATATTGATTTGTACTTGAGTCATGCCGTTAATCCAATATTACGGTGCGAATGATCCATTTGATTTCCTTCTTTCTAATTTAAGTGAAGATACTATTTCCTTTCATGTTTAAACAATATATTGGAAAATTATTCGAATGTCATTTATTTTATAATTCACCATGAGTGAAATAAAGGAATTCTCGACAGAGAATTCTCTAAATGAGTCAAATGGTGGAGAGGGGGTCGAACCCATGCTTGCGTTGTGGCACAAGGACTTACCCACTGTTGTGACCAAATTGTGACCACTTTTTTGTGTGCCATTTGATAGGGTGACTGTGATAGGTCTATCTACTTCAGCCGCTTGAAATACACCAGCTCAGGATCTCCATCATCAAGATTTTCGATTATTCCACTTTTGCTGTATCCCAGTTTCTCCATGATACGTTGAGCCGGTTGGTTTGATTGATTAGTGGACGAAAACAGTTTCACCGTCTTGCAGATACTCTCCAGATACAACATCATTTCACTTGCCAATCCACGGCGTCGATGTTCCTGAGTGACGTAAAGCATCCGTACGAAACCAAAACCAAAGAAGCCGTAGTCCATAACAGAATATCCCAGAGTCCTATGGTTTTCTTCAATAACCCAGCAAGATTGGTTTTCAACAGTCCTGGCAATGAATTCAGCACGTGCTTCTTCTACTGCTGCTATATGATCCAAAGACAGTAATTGCGATACGTGATCAGAATTCGCTTTTTCAATTCTTGCCATTCTATCCCGCTCTCATCGCATTCAGTTTAGTAGTGCAGGATCCCTGTGATCCTGCCGCATTTGGCTACCAGAACTACAGGTGTGAAACCACTTCTGAAATCAACAACCCCTGCGCGCCGCAGTCCGCAGGAGAAAAGCCAATGATATTGGTGGAGGTGGGGGGAATCGAACCCCCGTCCGAATCTAACGTCTGGCTGTCTTCTACATGCGTAGTTGATCTATGATTTCTCACCCAATAAGCTGCCGATCAACAGGCACTGGTATAACCAGCTTTACTGGTATAACCAGCTTAACTGACAGGGCCAGCCTTTGTTTTTAAGCTTTCCTTAAAGGCGTCAAAAAGCCGAGTCTCCTTTTGCGACGCTGTAGTCTGACCCGAGAGACAACGGTTCAGGTACA
>JAYEIF010000129.1:0-2473 GCA_034659895.1 Candidatus Zixiibacteriota bacterium | reverse complement strand
ACTGGTATAACCAGCTTAACTGACAGGGCCAGCCTTTGTTTTTAAGCTTTCCTTAAAGGCGTCAAAAAGCCGAGTCTCCTTTTGCGACGCTGTAGTCTGACCCGAGAGACAACGGTTCAGGTACAACGGACAGCACTATTTCTAGGCTGCCAAGGCGTAATTAGATTCGCCAATTAGTGTTTTGCCCGGTTTGTTAACGGGGCCCCAGACAACCCCGGCACGCCGACAACCCTCCACTAAACCCGTCGAATCCAGTTCACCCCCGATTGAATGACCAAAATCCGTATGAGCCAAGAAGTGAAAGACTTTGCCTTTACATATCAAAGAACTCTATCTAATATAAATCAATCACCGAAAATATTCAATAGCAATAATGCTTTACTTTTCGAACAATCTAATCAACCCATATATTCTAAACGCCATATTACAAAAAAGTTTCATTGAAAAATAAAACGACTTTGGAGACGAACCTTCCGACTTTATTATTTTTGTCTTTTCCTGCGATTGTGAGTAACACAATTGTTATGGTAATGAGTATTGCCTTTTTGTTGTTACTTCCTGATTGCAAACTTATCTTATTTTTATGCGGTTGAAAAACGTTCTTCAAAGTATGAGTCATTACCATGCTTGGCTGGTTCCGATTGCGTTATTGGTTTCAGCCTTTATTGTACAGCTTATTTATCTCAACCAGATGCAAACCCTGCCAACTTTCAATCAACCAATTATGGATGAACAATACCATGTCGAGCTTGCTGAGCAAATCAACAACGGGACAATGCCGAAGGAACCATACTACCGTGCTCCCCTGTATCCATATCTGTTAGCGATGCTGATGATGATTGCTGGAAGTTCCATATACTGGGTGCGATTTCTCCATGTTATTATTGCTTCCTTTTTGCCGTTGCTTATCTATGGTCTTGGTTTGCGATTGTTTAACCGAACGATTGCTTTCTGGGCTGCTGCCATAGCAGTCTTTTATCCGACTTTTTTGTATTACGATATATCACTTCTAATAACGTCGTCGATGGTGCTGTTGACTGTTCTTTTAATATGGCAATTGTACGTTTGCAGTGAGAATCCACAACGACTCGTATCTTTCATAGTAGCCGGACTCCTTTTGGGCCTGGCTGGTTTAGCCAGACCAAATATCCTTCTGGCTGGACCTGCACTGATTGTCTGGTTCTGGTTAGTTGTCCGGTTTCGACTCGGTTGGCGCAAGGCACTGATTCGCTATATTCTTTTTGGGCTTGTTTCGTTAATTGTCATCCTGCCGGTAACAGTGCGAAATTACACAGTCGGTGACGATGCCGTATTCATTGCCTGGCAGGGAGGATTCAATTTCTATCTTGGCAATAATCGCGATGCAACGGGCTGGTCGGCTACAGTTCCGGGGATTGATCCAAGTTGGCAGGGTGGATACCGAGATGCTGTCGCAATAGCGGAACACAATATGGGGCGAGATTTGAAGAAGTCAGAAGTTTCTGATTTCTGGTACGACTTTACTTGGAAAGAAATCCAGGCTGATCCGGGAAATTTCCTTTTACTGCAACTTAAGAAACTCCGCCTTTTCTTCAATGGTTACGAAATCCCCAACAATCAGGACATTTATCTCTCGCGACAATTCAGCCCTCTTCTTTCGCCGTTGCTGTTCAATGGATTTATCTATTGGCCGTATGGTTTACTGGCTCCACTGGCTGTTCTCGGTTTTCTATTTTCGCTTAGGCGATGGCGAAAGTTCCTCTTGGTATATTTAGTGTTTGGTTCCTGGGTTCTATCGTTGCAGTTATTCTTTGTCTGCGCACGCTATCGTCAACCGCTAATACCACTTATGCTGCTTTTCGCTGTTTATGCTGTTACGCAAATTACCAGTCTTGTGAAGCGTCGGGATATTCGCAATCTTGCACTCGTTGGCGTTGTTGGGATACTTCTGATTTTTGAGAGCAATCATGATTTGTTACATCTCCAACCGAAGCGTATTGAAGCAGAGAACAGATTGATGTTAGGCAATGCTTATCTTGAACAGAACAACCAGATTCTCGCCGTGAAAGAGTTCCAAAAGGCAATCGATGCAGACAGCAGTTATGCTCCATGTTACAATAATCTGGGAATGCTGTTGGCGCAACGCGGTAGTTCTTTCGAGGCGGCAGATCTGTTTAGACGAGCTATTGCCATAGATCCCAATACAGTCGAGACCTTCGTCAATCTTGCCACAGTTTATCTTGAGAGAGGGGAGACCGCACAGGCTATCGAAGTGTTACTAAAGGCAAAGCAGTTGCATCCATTCAATGACTATGTTCACCTTAAATTAGGGATGACTTACTTTGAAATCGGCAAATTGATGAAGGCAAAAGAAGCTGTCGAGCAGAGTCTGCGGTTAAACCCATCCAGCCGAACAGCACAACAAGTCTATCAACAAATCCAACAGGCATTAAGCAATGGGAGCGAGTAGCCAAAAAGTACAAACCAAATGAGG
>JAYEIF010000128.1:0-13978 GCA_034659895.1 Candidatus Zixiibacteriota bacterium | reverse complement strand
AGCCTTTTAAGCTATTTACAACAAAACCCTTTCACTTGAAACAATACAAAACATGCTTATCTATTTATGAACAAAGAACTTACCCGCCTGTCGAGCGGACAGGTACTTTATTCAGCAGACCCTAACTTATATTAGCACTACTCATCATATTTGCTAATTAAATAATTAGCAATTCGTAAGAAACCATCAATATCCCTACTACGGCCACGCTCCGCCATTTCAAGCAATCGTCCATTGGAATGATATCGTCGAACGCAAACTCCAAGCTGTTGACAATCAATTTCTGCATTAAGAATCTCTCCCACTCCCGATTGAACGAGTAGCTCTGCATTGAGAGGAGCATAGGGACCTATGGCTGGATCAACAATAAACATTGGCAGGCCCAGCCCCATCGCCCAATTTGTACGTTCATGAGCTGGAGCCACAAGATAGTCGAAGCTTTTGAAAAAATGTGCAGTAGAGCTATTTTCTTCCCGTCTGGAATTGTAAAGAACGAGAAGCGTCTTTGGTAACCCTGTCTGCCCAGACACAGGCAGGTCAGATGGAATAATATCAGCACTATTAATAATCTTCAAGTTGAATCTTACTGTCCGAAAAGCAGTTCTAATTGCTCGATCCAATTTTCCTCCGTGTTGCGCAATTATAATCGCCTTGCCATTATTTTTCAGAACGCTCAAAACAGCTGTTACCAACTTGTGAACATGCACCGATGGTTCGGCGCCAGAGCTGAAAAAGACACCAGTCAAAGGCTCGTTTTTCTGGAACCGTTGTTTTCGAATATCAAAGGCATCATTAGCTTGACACACAAGAGATGGTTCGATACACAATCCTGTAACAACAACTTCATTTGACTTGTACCCTGCAGAAATGAACTTGTCAGCAACATTCTGGGTCGGCACGAAAACTGTATCTGCCCCGAGAACTAAAGCTTCAGAAGGCATTACCATTTCGCCATGCTGATACACAAGACGATTCCTGCCGGCAAGAATCCCAACCAACAAAGGATGTGCGACCAAAAGCAGTGCATTAACATTATCGAAGTGACACAGAATATCGCGACCCATAATAGTCATAAGACGATTACGCTGATTATAATCACGATTGGAACGAATTAGCGAATACAGCCGCCTCAATATGCCAGAGGAACTGTGTTTGTACATCCATCTAGCTGTTTTCCAAGCATAAAGAGCTTTACCTTGTGATATCTCAAAAACATCTTTCTCTGACTTCACCAAATCAATTGTACCCTGATTAATCATAGTTTCCATGATTCCATCCAGATAGAATGGATGCCCGCGACCGATATTTGTGTACAGCACATTTAGTTGCAGGTCTTTTGAGATATTATTTTTTGATTCGTTCACCAGATAATTAATTCCAAACTTTTGGATAATTCCTTTTCTGTTTTTTCCATTGACATGTTTTAGATAAACAGTCATTAGAGAACATAAACTCACTTCAAAGATATGACAGCTACTGTTGTAAGTCAACGCGGAGATTTTGTTGCTTGCCGTCAAACAATATTTTTAGTATCATCTGACTGAATTGAAAGAAACAAACCAAGAAAGGATTAATTATGAAAGATAAACGAAACGAGGTTCTCGCCAAGCAATTGATTGATTATTCAGTCAAATTGCAAAAGGATGAAATCCTGTATCTTGAAATCAAGGGAAAAGAAACACTTGAACTAGGGAAACAAATTATACGTTATGCCACCGAGAAAGGCGCAATACCTTTCTGGTATTACAACGATGAATCACTTCTTCGACAATGGGTTGGCCATGCTGGCGATAAACAATTTGAAACTCAGGCGAACTTGCATTTGGAATTGATGAAAAAAGCTGATGCTTATATCGGACTGCGCGGCTCGGACAATCCATTTGACATGGCTGATATTCCTGCCGAACAGATAGACAAGCAAAACCAGCTATTCTATAAACCAGTCCATCTTGAAGAAAGAGTTAAGCGGACCCGTTGGGTGGTCCTTCGTTATCCCAACAACGCTATGGCTCAACTAGCGGAAATGTCGCAGGAATCATTCGAAGATTTCTATTTTAAGGTTTGTTGTGCTGATTATGAAAAAATGTCCAAAGCTCAGAATGGACTTGCGGCTCTTATGGGAACGACTGACAAGGTTCACATCATAAGTCCTAAAACTGACCTTACCTTTTCCATTAAGGATATTCATATTGTCAAATGCGATGGCGAGCGTAACATCCCCGATGGTGAAGTTTACACTGCCCCTGTACGTGATTCCATCAATGGCACAATTACATACAATACACCATCGCTGTATCAGGGGAATGTGTATACTGGTATCTCATTTACTTTCGAGAAGGGTAAAATCGTAAAGGCTACTTGTGACGGCAATGATAAGAAACTCAACGAGATTCTCGATATAGATGAAGGAGCTCGCTATATTGGAGAGTTTGCAATTGGTGTCAACCCGTTTATACTGCATCCTATGAAAGATACCCTCTTCGATGAAAAAATCGCCGGCTCATTCCACTTAACTCCCGGCCAGTGTTATGATGAAGCTCCTAACGGTAATCATTCATCTATCCACTGGGACCTGGTTCTAATTCAGAGAAAAGACTATGGTGGCGGAGAGATTTGGTTTGACGATAAGCTAATCCGTAAAGACGGTGTGTTTATTGACGAAAAAATGGAGCAGGATTTCTCCGCAGAGAACCTGAAATCGAGTGCTCTTTAGGGTTCACTGATATCAAAACCCTACTTTGAAAAAGGCAAAATATACGTCAGGTCTTGTGCCAAAGATAGCTAAGACCTGACGTGATTATCTCTTTCTACCTCAGTAATTATGACTCCCGTAAGGACAATGGCGCCGCCAATAACAAAGGGCCAACCAATAGGCTCGTCCAGAAAAATATAAGCTACTGCAGACGCAATAACCGGCTGAATATTGTGATAGACAGCTACTTTTGATGCATCTCTCTGCCCCAATGCCCAATACCATAATACATATGCTACTACCGAAGTACCCAATGCAACATATATTACAGAAAGCCAAGCTCCGACAGTTACTCCTGCATAGTCGAAAGTAACAGCTTGATACAACCCGAATGGAAAATATAATACAGAGCCGGACGCCAGTGTATAGGCGGTTATACGCAATGCGCCGTATTTTTCGACCAGAGGTTTTCCCCAAATAGTGTAATAAGCCCACGCAACTACCGCCACTATAATGATTGCATCGCCAACGAGATATTCACTACCAATTCCTATGGCTCCTGAAGTCATTACCACTACTACCCCTATCAGACCAACTACAATTCCAACAGCTCGTCGGATGATAAATCGTTCCTTGAGATGAATCAGTGCCGCTAAAAATACCCATATTGGAACTGTCGCAAACAGTAAAGCCGCATGTCCGGCGGCAGTTAAACTCTGACCATATAGAAACACAACCTGATTGAATGGAACAATCAGAAAACCCAACCCAATAATCTTTATGTAATCTTTCCTGACAATGGGTGGATTATTTTTTTGCATACTGACAATAGTCATCAGGACAAGTGATGATATAACAAAGCGATAGAAAGCAAATGTAAAGGGTTCTATTAATGCCAGACCGAATTTTGCAATGGGGAATGTCAATGCACTCAACAGTTGATGTAATAACAGAGCAGATACAACTACTGCTATAGGTGATGGTGCTCTTGATTTTACAAAGTTGCTCATTCATCACCACCGTTGCAGATCAAACGACCGAATACCCTACTCAAAAATCGTAAGGGGACGAAAATTAGATTAAAGACTTATTTAAGCCGCCATCGACCGGGATTGATGTACCGGTAATATACGCCGCCTTATCACTTGCCAGAAATGCAATCAATGCTGCTAATTCTTCAGGTTTGCCAACCCTGCCGACTGGTGCAGCATCGCCAAAACCCTGAAGTACTTCATCTGCCGTTTTACCAGTATCCTCGGCTTTTTTCGCAGCTAATCCCTGAAGACGTTCTGTCTCTGTATATCCGGGACAAACCGTATTAGCGGTGATACCATACTTGGCATAATTATTGGAAATCGTCTTGCAAAATCCGGTCAGACCAGCGCGGAACGCATTTGAAAGTATCAGGTTATCAATCGGTTGTAAAACAGCAACTGAAGTACTGTATATCAATCTTCCCCAATGCTGCTCTTTCATTGACTCAATAACAGCACGAGTAAGATTAATCGCAGAATGTAACAACAAATCCCCCGCCTTATTCCACTCTTCCGGTGAATGATCGAGGAAATCACCGGGAGGAGGGCCACCGGTATTTGAGACAAGGATATCCACCCGACCGGCAACCTCAATAATTTTATCTACATCTTTTGGGATTGAGAGATCGCCCACAGCCAACGTTGGCTTTTGGCCAGCATGCCGGGCTATTTCGTCGGCTGCCAGTTCAAGTCGGTCGCTATAACGGCTATTGATTGTAACTATGGCTCCTTCATCTGCCAGAGCCATAGCTGCTGCTTTCCCCAACCCAGCTGAAGCACCGGTTACTAGTGCCCGTTTACCCTTCAATCCTAAATCCATTTATTTATCCACTTTTGCGAGTTCAACCGGTAGAATAGTTGCCGTCTTACATCCGCGTTCAAAATCGTTAATTCGGAAACGTTCGTTAGGTGAATGAATGTTGTCATCATTCTGTCCAAAACCAATCAGTAATGTATCAATCCCAAGAATCTCTTTGAAGTCAACAACAATAGGGATTGAACCACCCTCACGCATAAACACTGGCGTTTTGCCGAAACCAGCTTTGATAGCTTTAGCTGAAGCTTCCAGCCATGGACCATCAGTAGGAACCACTACTCCCTTGGCGCCACCGTGCTTGATCACTTTGACCTTGACCGATTTCGGAGCAATTTTTAGCAAGTACTTCTCAATCTTATTACAAATGTCATCGGGAGTCATATTCGGCACTAATCGCATAGTAATCTTGCAGGAAGCCATTGATGGGATAATCGTCTTGGCTCCTTCTCCCTGATATCCCCCTGTAATACCATTAATATCGCAGGTTGGTCGAGCACCCTGGCGTTCAAAAGTCGTATAACCTTTTTCGCCATGAGTTGCCTGAATTCCGAGCATTTTTTTGTAGTCTTTTTCATTGTAGGGCAATTTTTTGAACTGAGCACGTTCCCATTTGGTAAGCTTTTTTACGTCATTGTAAAAGCCCGGAATCGTAATGTGACCATTTTTGTCATGCAACTTACCTACCATCGAACATAAAATATTAACTGGATTGGCAATAGCACCACCGAACGATCCTGAATGCACATCACGATTGGGGCCATAAACGAACAGCTCTACAAAAGAAATACCACGCAGACCATAAGTCATGGCCGGTAGCTTCTTGCTGAACTGGGCTGTATCGGAAACGACAACGATATCACTCTTGAGCAATTTCTTGTTCTCACGAATAAATTTCGGAAGATTGACCGAATGGGATTCCTCTTCCCCCTCGACAATTAGTTTCACATTTACTGGAAGCGTTCCTGTTGTCTTAATTACAGCCTCCAGGCCCTTTATCTGCGCAAAGACCTGACCCTTATCATCGGACGACCCACGAGCATAAATATATCCTCCCCTAATCTCCGGTTTGAACGGAGGAGATTTCCAAAGTTCCAGTGGTTCCGGTGGCTGAACGTCATAGTGTCCGTAGTAAAGCACAGTCGGAAGTTTCTTATCGACAATATAATTAGCATAGACAACAGGGTTTCCTTTAGTCCCTCGTATAGCGGACTTGAAACCTATTTCCTTAAGGTGATCATTTAACCATCGAGCACAGGCAACAACATCTTTTTTATATTCCGATTTAGCGGAAATAGATGGAAACCTGAGAAATGCAAACAAATCCTTCATGCGTTTCTTTTCAGTCTTCTTCAGGTAAGCAAACGGGGTCATCTGAGTCCTCCTTGATTCTTTTGTGATGTCACCATAATAGCCAAACGATTTCTTTTTATCGATAGACAATCAAGCAGTCCCTAATAAGTAAAATCTAGGCTTTAATAGAGCGACATCATCACCATTCTATTTTTGTTGAATATATAGTTTCTAAAGTCAGGTGTAAAGAGTATTAACGTTTTTTAATAAAACCAAGATATTGATAATTTTAATAATTTTTGCGATTGAAAATAATAATTGTCGCCCAGATCAAACACACCGCAAACAATACCGACGACCAAACTGGCATCCAGTCGCCAACCACTTGTCCCATTGCCAGATTATCGCCAATATCTGACATCTCACCCATCTTAGGAAAAATGTAGTAAAGAGTATCTCCAACAAAAGCTATCAGTCCGGAACCGACAATCTCACGAAAGACATCGTGATAAATAAAAATCATCTGCAGAATAAATACAAGAAAGGCACTCATCATAGCAAACGTCGTTGAACCAAAAGTGATTCCAGCGAAAATAGTCACACTCAGCCAGATAAGGAAAGATAACAGACTTTGCACGAACAGATACACAACACCTGCATTTACATACCCATGTACAAGGTAAAGAACAAGTAAAGTAATTAATCCGCAAACAACTATAGTGGCACCATAAACAAGCCAGATGCTAATCAGCTTGCCAAGATAAAGGCCCGTTCGGGAAATAGGTTTTGACAAATAGTATTCAGCCCGCCCACGCACAAGCATGTTGGGAATAAGGCCAGCTGTCGCTAAAACTGCCAGGAACATCATAAAACCCAGCTGTGCGCTAATCCCGTTGGTAGCAACTTTATCTATCATACCTGAAAACGGATTAGCATCAGATTGTCCCTCTACTTGAAGCTGAATGTTAAATGAATTAGTCCCCAAGATAATTAAAATGGCTATCAATGTTACAACAGCGAACATCCAGATAGCTTTGCGATTAATCATTTCAATTACACAATCGTGAATCATTCCCCTCATGATGATACCTCTCCCCCATCGCTATCTGGGTGTTGTGTAACTGCTTCGATGAACGATTGCTCCAGAGTTATTTTTATAGGCACAACTGATTTGATAGAAATTTTCTTCATACGAAGGTCGTCGATCACATAGTTGATTGTTTCATCTTCCGTCAACTCCACCATAAGCTCATTAGAAGTCATACTTAAAATTTTTCCAATATCTTCTGGTATTTCCACCAAACTATCACCAATATCGGCATTTATTTTATACTGAGACTTACGGCTGGTGAGTTCATCTACACTGCCGACTTTCACTAAGCGGCCACGAGAAAGAATAGCTACTCGATCAACCAACCCCTCTATTTCTGCCAGAAGGTGTGAGTTAAGAACAATTGAATTCCCATCACTTCTAACCCGTTCAAGAATTTTGCGGATTTCAATCTTTCCTACCGGATCAACACCGTCAGTAGGCTCATCAAGCATAAGCACATCGGGATCGGGCATCATGGCCTGAGCAAGACCAATCCTCTGCTGCATTCCTTTAGAATATCTTCGAATTCTTGTGTCCCCCCATTTCTCCATTCCCACCATAGGAAGTAACTGCTTTGCTCGAGTGTTAATCTCAGATTCGTTCATACCATAAAGACGGCCGGTGAACTCTAACAAACCAAGTCCAGTGAGATGAACAGGAAATCGGTGATTCTCTGGAAGATAACCAACACTATTGCGGGAACGAGGATCGGATGGTTTTCGACCGGTAATGGCAACACTTCCTGAGGTAGCTTTCACAATTCCCAAAGCAACCTTCATAAAAGTTGTTTTGCCGGCACCGTTTGGTCCCAGCAAACCGAAAATCTCCCCTTGTCCAATAGAAAACGTAACATCGTTAAGAGCAACTATATTACGCTTTTTAAATCCACTCTGGTAAACTTTGGTCAATTCCTGTATATCAATTACGTCCATCAATTCCTTTCCATTACCAACAAATAAGACTGTTGAACATGATATACGTACCAATCACAGAAATGTTTGATTTATACAAAACTTCATAAGATAAGCCGGCGAACGGAATCGAACCGCCGACAGGCTGATTACAAATCAGCTACTCTACCATCTGAGTTACGCCGGCTTACTTATCAATCAAAAGTTGGTACAAAATAAATAACGATTTGTCAAACTTTTATATACCGCTTTGTATCTAAGTTTAGAATTAGACCTTTCGTTTCCACTTAACACCCTGAGCTGTATCCTCAAGAATAATGCCTTTTGCGGCAAGATCATCTCTAATTTTATCGGCAAGAGCAAAATCCTTATTCTTTCGCGCTTCCGTTCGTTGGACTATGAGAGAATCTATACCTTCATCAATGTCCAGATTCGCTTCATTATAAGTGAAGTTCAGAACGGTATCGATGTTACGAATCGTCTCCAAAGCTTGGTCGCGTTCCTCTATTGAAAGTCGATTCTCTGCTTTTAATCTATTGATATCTCGAATGAAATCAAAAACAACTCCCATCGCACCTGAGATATTCAAATCGTCATCCAGAGCATCCTCGAAACCTGACTTTACTTTCTTGATTACCTGCTCTGCTTCGCCTTCGGAAGAAGTGCCTCCAACATAGTCTGTAAGATTGGATATAAAATCAAGATAGCGTTCCAGAGACTTTCGGGCAGCATCAAGACCCGTGAGAGTGAAATTCAATTGCTGTCGATAATAAGTTGACATAAGCAAATAACGAACTGCGACACCAGAATATCCCTTTTCCATCAGATCACGCAAAGTGTAATAATTTCCAAGGGACTTTGACATCTTTTGCCCTTCGACAATAAGGTATTCACTATGCATCCAATAGTTTACGAACTTCTTACCAGTAGCGCCTTCAGACTGAGCAATCTCGTTTTCGTGGTGTGGAAACATATTATCCACACCGCCTGTATGAATATCAAAGGTCTCACCCAGATATTTCATCGACATAGCTGAGCACTCGATATGCCATCCCGGACGCCCCTTGCCCAATTCGGTTTCCCAGTAAACATCACCGTCGGCTTCATCCCATCCTTTCCACAATGCGAAATCCGAAACCGAATCCTTCTCGTACTCATCAGTAGCAATGCGCGCCCCGGGTTTCAAGCCATCCATATCAACATGAGCCAATTTGCCGTAGTTCTTAAATGACGAAATGCGGAAATAATAGTTGCCATCGACCTCATAGGCGAATCCATTCTCTACCAGCTTCTTTATCAATATAACCATTTCTGGGATATGTTCTGTGGCTGGAGGATAGTGCTCTGCCCGCTCAATGCCAAGACTATCGATATCCTCAAAGAAAGCTTTTACATAACGGTCAGTGAATTCTTTCAGTGACACACCTTCCTTCTGAGAATCACGGATAGTCTTATCATCAATGTCGGTCAGGTTCATCACCTGAGTCACATCGTAACCCTTATATTTGAGATAACGACGAAGCAAGTCTTCAAAAATATATGTGCGGAAGTTTCCTATATGAGCAAAATTGTACACAGTAGGGCCACAAGTGTACATACGCACTTTGCCTTTATCTATAGACCGAAACTCTTCTTTAACTCGTGTGAAGCTGTTCTTGAATCTCAACGCCATATTTGTTCTAAGCCTCCGTAAATGATTTTACTGTCTTGCCGTTCAGCTTTTTGATAATTTCGACAAGAAGTTTAACAGTATTATCATAGTCGGTACGATTAAGAATACTATTATGGCTATGTATATATCTGACAGGAGGTCCAATAACTATCGACGGCACCCCTATTCGCGATTTATGTACAGATCCGCCATCTGTGCCGCCTCGTTCCATATATGTCAAATGGTACGGGATATCTTTCGTTTCCGCAGTTTCGATCACCAAATCTCTCAGTTTCAAATTGGGAATCATTACAGCATCGTAAAACAGCACAGCTGGACCTGCTCCCAGACGTTCTTCTCTGTCCATCCCCTCAGGGGGCATATCACGCGCAATACCGGTATCGACAATTATACCGACATCAGGGTTACCTAAGTATGCGGCTGTCTGAGCTCCACGAATACCGACTTCCTCCTGAACGCTAGCGGAACCTAGATAAGTATTTGGGTGTTTTATCCTCTGTAATTTTCTAAAAACATCCAAAACAATGGCGCAAGAGACTCGATTATCAAATGCCTTGGACATATACATCTTTGGATTTCCCATTATAGAAAACTGGCTATCGGGAATTATCGGGTCACCAACCTTGATGCCCAGCTTCTTTTTGATGTCATACTTTTTCTGCACACCTACATCGATGTACATATCTTTGATTTCAACAACCTTCTTGCGTTCCTCCACTTCAATCATATGTGGAGGTTTAGAGCCGACTAATCCCAACACAGGACCTTTGGCAGTAATTATCTGCATCCGTTGTCCCATTGCCAGATGTGCCCACCACCCTCCAAGTGGCAGGAACTTGATATAGCCATCGGAAGTGATTTCCTTAACCATAAAACCGATTTCGTCCATGTGACTGATAATCATAACTCTTGGATCATTCGCTGTGCCGGTTTTAGAACCGACAATAGATCCCATCTTATCATACTCAATAGTATCTGTCAGTCCCTTCATTTCACGCGCCATTATGCGACGTACATCACCTTCATACCCTGACACCCCATTGGCTTCGGTGAGTTCTTTCAATAATAATTCTGTCTTATCCATAGCATCTCCAAAAGTTTATAGTGTTTTTCTTAACCAGTTCAACATATTGCTTGATAGCAATATGAAATAAATATACAAAACAGTATTGCTCCCGTCTACTCTAAATCGATATGCTCTTCCAGTTCAGATAGAGTCTGAATCCGACGTATCGCTAATGGCATATCCTCAGGATACTCGCGACCATTTTTTACCTTAAGTATAGATGGCATTCCTACTCCAAAAGGACCCTCTATGTCCTCGACATAACGATCACCAACATAAACACATTCAGATGGAGCTAATCCAGCCATATTGGCGGCTTTGATGAAGATGTCCTTGTGTGGCTTTCGCAATCCAAAAGTCGAGCTGAACAATTTGAAATCCAAATAGTCTGTCATACCGAAGCGTTTTAGTTCATTTAGATGCGCCTGTTCAGGAAATATAGTATTTGAGACCAAACCCATGACTGGAATTGTACGACGAATCTTTTTGAGAGTATCAATTGTGTCATCATAGACATACAATTGCTCTTTAACAGGTTTATAATAAGCGTCAAAAATATCAGCTATAAGTTGATCATCGGTTTCCTTAATACCGAGATCAGACATGAGTTCTTCTGTCACATGTGGAATTGTCCACTCCACCAATGACTTTACTGCTTTGTCTCGATAGCGATTTTTAATGCGTTCGAATATCTCTATGTACTGTTTTTCGTCTGGGATATTATAGCCCTTTTTAACAAGAAACTTGCGAGTGCTGATAGTGCACTTGATACCAAGTTCATCCCATCCAATTGTTTCATATTCAATGAGTGTTGACCCAAGGTCAAAGATAACCGCCTTTGGTGTTAATTTTTCCATGATAATGTCCTATTATTTTAATGCTGAGTCCAATATTTTTGTTATCAATTCGTCAAATTGAATTCCCACAGCTTTTGCAGCCATCGGTACCAACGATAGAGCAGTCATTCCCGGTAAAGTATTTAATTCAAGAAAGTAATGTTTCTCATTCTCATCAAGGATAAAATCTACACGCACCAAACCAGAGGCACCAACTATATCATACATTTTGACAGCATCTTCCTGAATCGCATTTTTAATTTCTCTTCGTATCTCCGCAGGTACAATATATTGTGATTTCCCTTTCATATACTTGGCCTCATAGTCATAGAGACCACTTTCAGGGATTATCTCAACAACTGGCAGAGCCTGACCATCAAGAACAGAGACTGTCAACTCTCGTCCCTTGATATATTTTTCCACCAATACATTGGGAGATTCCACTGACGCTTTCACCAATGCCGGATATAGCTGTCGTGGAGTCTCTACATTTGTGAGCCCAACTGTGGAGCCACTATCATTGGGTTTTACTATCATTGGAAAATCAAAATGACTGCGTATTTGTTCCAGAATTTCTTTTTCATCCGTTCCGTCTTCAATTCGGCACAATGCCCACAGTGGAGTACGAATTTCAACGGAAGCTGCCAGGCGTTTAGTAATAGCTTTATCCATAGCTACCGCTGAAGATGTCATTCCCGAACCGGTATATTTCATCCCCTTCATATCAAGCAGACACTGAACAGCACCATTCTCACCAGAACCGCCATGAAGGCCAACAAATACAACATCAACATTTTCCATAGCGTGAGACATAATAGTGGTTGCAATAATTTCGGGCTTAAGTGTATAGGAGATTGATTCACTATTGCTTGATTCCGGTATGATATACTGACCGGAGCTATCTAAAATATCAATGTCTGAAGCTGGATCGAGAACTGTTACTTTGTGTCCCAACCGTTGCAAAGCCTCGAAAATTGTCTTTCCGGAATAGAACGACACTTCTCTCTCCGAGCTGTTACCACCAACCAAAAGGAGTACATTCATTTATCTATTCTCCTTGCTTTAGTAATTCTCCAAATCACCAAACCGCCAACAATCACAATCACCAACGGCCATGCAATTGAATTGTACATTCTAAAATAATATGCAATACGCTCAAAGTTTTCTGCAAGAACATAGCCCATAACCAACAGCATCCCACCAAATAAAATGTATGACATCAATGAATAGAGCACCATACGTACAGGGTTATAACGTCCAATACCAGCTCCCACAGCAATAGCTGAGCGAAAACCGACAACAAAGCGAGAAAAAATCATCAACACTGCACCCCAACGGTCAAGACTCTTCTCAAAGTGAACAATGTCAGTTGCAGGGAAATACTTGAAGTTCTTTTGCATGAAGTAATCCCTTCCATAACGCCTCCCCAAAGAATACATGAACATCACGGATGAAAGTCCACCTACTGCAATCAACGCACAACTCAACACAAGATTAATCCGACCCATCGTTACTAATACACCTGCGGCTACAATAAAACTGTCACCCGGAAATGGTGGGAAGATGTTTTCAATAAAACATACCAAAAACAAAACGACATAGACCCATATTGAACCATAGGTGAATATCCAATCCAACCACTGAGTTATTTGCTGGGGATTCTCACCCATCGTTACCAACAAGGCACACCGCAGCAGCGGCTATGCCCTCCTCGCGTCCAACAAAGCCAAGTTTCTCAGTTGTGGTTGCTTTGACATTAACTCGCCCCTTATCTATCCCAAGTGCCTTTGCTATCGCAATCTTCATAGCAGGGATATAATCCGCCATTTTCGGTCGCTCAACCATTATAGTGGCATCTACATTTACAATTTGCACAAATCCAATATCATGTACTAACTGCACAACACGAGCAAGCAAAACAGTGGAATCAGCATCTTTGAAAGTTTCTTCAGATGAAGGAAACTGCTGGCCAATATCCGGTAAACCAACCGCCCCCAATAGAGCATCCATAATTGCGTGCAGGAGAACATCGGCATCGGAATGACCATCCAAACCCTTGTCGAATGGAATCTTTACGCCACCAATAATGAGGTCGCGGCCTTCTATTAACGGGTGAACGTCAAATCCATAGCCAACTCTCATCTCAGTCATTTTCTTGCCTTTTCAGAATCGCCTTGACAATATTCAAATCGTCGCTTGTTGTTACTTTTAAATTCATCCCCGTAGGTTCAACTATCCTGACTTTGAATCCACGCTCCTCAATTAATTGAGCATCATCAGTTGGAACAGAATCAAATTCACCATTTGCAAGAGACTTATGAGCTTCCATTATCAAATCATACTGGAAAACTTGTGGTGTCTGTGCCCCATACAACCCAGCCCTATCAAGAGTAGCCAAAACATAGCCATCAGCTGTTCTCTTTACAGTGTCCACTATCGGCGCTGCAAGGATAGCGGCTCTATCTCTTATTGCAACATCAAGGACACGGTCAATATCGGCTGTTTCAACCAAGGGCCGTGCGCCATCATGTATAGCAACATATTCAGTGGAAATGGACAAAGCGCTT
>JAYEIF010000127.1:0-2750 GCA_034659895.1 Candidatus Zixiibacteriota bacterium | reverse complement strand
TCATTTCCAAATGGATACACCCTGCTGTGCTAACATACAAAAAAAGAACCTGCGATCAAATCGCAGGCTCATCACAATTTATTAGAAATAAATATACTGCTTACTTGCGTTTACGACGACGATAGAGGCCTCCGCCTACCATTGAAAGACCAACAAGCATCATACTTATTGTTGTAGGCTCGGGAACAGCTCCCTCTACTGTCAGCTCAATCCCATCGTTGTAGTAGTGACAATCAGGATCAAAACCCAAACCAAAATGATTATCAGAAGTATAGTTTCTGAAATCGTCAAGCAAATCGTCACTGAATGTCCAGCTGAGATCGATTGGAGTGCTTGAATCGTCCGGATCAAACCATGTATTGACCTCGACACCCTGCCCCTCAAAATAGTTGCCTACGGTTGCACCATCGTCATATGAGGTAACGCCAGTCTCGGCATCATCAAGAAGTTGCACATAAAGAATATCATCATCCTGCACAGTGTAATCCTGAATATTGTAAAATGTCAGGGTAACTTCTGTAACCTCTTGGAACTCAGGTAAATCAATACCCCACGAATATGCCTTGTAATGATCAAGATCATACAGATCAGACGGAGTCGGATGGAATGTCCAGATTCCTGCATTGGCAGACATGCTTCCAACCAAAACAATACCAATTAATGCCAATACAAACGTTGCTTTTCTCATTCTACACTTTTCCTCTTCAATTAAAAAACATTGTTTACATACTTTATAGTAACCCATACAGATTACCGTATTAATAAAGTAAGCAATTTCACTGCCAACCACCAATCATAAAGAAGCCGCCAATGCCGCCGTGTATCTCCATGTAGCACTGTGTCTTATATAATTCAGGCAAAAGACTAATAATTAGTTGTTACAAAATAGTACAAAAATTGCGCATTTTATATTGAAATATATGCATTATAATGCGTAACAAAAAAATGAGACCGGATAAGAGATTAATCAAAAATTTACTTAAATCCGGTCTCGCTATGTGCTTCGTATGCTAAAAATTCGGACTTTGGTTTATCTTCCAAGGTTACCGAAAGCTTTTAACCCGGGGTAGATTCCTACATTCCCTATCTGTTCCTCAATTCGCAATAACTGGTTATACTTTGCAATTCTGTCTGTGCGACAAAGCGAACCGGTTTTGATTTGTCCTGCGCTGGAAGCCACAACTACATCTGCGATAGTGGAGTCTTCGGTTTCACCAGACCGATGTGACACAACCGCTGTTAATCCTGCTTTGTGTGCCATGCTAATAGTGTCCAGCGTTTCTGTCAGTGTGCCTATCTGATTCAACTTAATGAGTATAGAGTTGGCGCTTTTCTCTTCAATACCGCGAGCGAGTCGTTCGGGATTGGTAACAAACAAATCATCCCCAACTATCTGGATTTTATCCCCCATCTCAGCTGTCATCTCAGCCCAGCCTTCCCAGTCATCCTCTGCAAGACCATCCTCAAGAGATATAATAGGATAATTTTTACACAACTCAGCGTAGAATTTAATGATTTCTGATGAGCTGAGTTTCTTGTTTTCGGCAGCAAGGATATATTTCTTTGAATCCGCATCATAAAACTCTGACGAGGCAGGGTCGAGAGCTATCCTAATTTGACTACCAGGATTGTAGCCGGATTTATCGATGGCCTCCATAATTACTTCCAATGCTTCTTCATTAGATTTTAAGTCTGGAGCAAAACCGCCTTCATCACCGACAGACGTGCTATATCCTTTTTCAGCTAATACTTTCTTAAGATGGCCGAATACCTCAACACCCATCTGCAATGCTTGGCTGAAACTTTCGGCTCCAACCGGCATAATCATAAACTCCTGCAGGTCGACATTGTTAGCGGCGTGTTTACCACCGTTGAGAATATTCATCATAGGTACCGGAAGAGTTTTGCAATTACATCCACCTATATATTCGTAGAGAAATCGACCTCGTGATTCAGCCGCCGCTTTCACTGTTGCCAGTGATACCCCCAGTATTGCATTAGCGCCCAATTTGCCTTTGTTTTCGGTGCCGTCAAGATTGATAAGATAGTTGTCAAGATCAACTTGGCTAAATGGATCAATATCGTCGTTTATTAAGGCAGGTGCGATTTTTTCATTTACATTAGCCACCGCTTTTGTAACACCTTTACCAAAGAAAAATTTCTTGTTGCCATCGCGAAGCTCAACAGCCTCGTGAACGCCGGTTGATGCACCTGAAGGTACAGCTGTCCGTCCCATGGAACCGTCGGTAAGAATGACATCTACTTCTATGGTGGGAGTTCCTCGACTGTCGAGTATCTGTCTTGCATGGATTAACTGAAAATCTGACATAACTTATCCTTTCTGGAAACACTAATTATTTACACTCTTAAATAGAGTTTATTAATCCATATCGGCATAATCAAGTTTGAAACAAGTGTTGATAATGCGTTGCAACTGGAGGGCTTGTTGTCGTTGATATATGGATTGGAATTAATGCTATAACAATATAACCAATACCATTATTTGTATCAGTAGTAGGTCAGTCCGCATAGGTGGATTGACATTGAAAACATCCCAGCCAAATAGATTTGTCACCCCAGCGAAAGCTGGGGTCCAGCAGGGCAGTCCGCCTAGGCGGACTGGACAGGCAATGCCTGATGGACAGACAATGTCTGCTGGATTCCTGCATCCGCAGGAATGACAATGCAGAACAAGTTTCATCCCGGGTAGAAATTTATCTCATTTCGAATGGAAATTTATCTCACCCTGA
>JAYEIF010000126.1:0-2755 GCA_034659895.1 Candidatus Zixiibacteriota bacterium | reverse complement strand
AGCTTTTATTAAGGGTTATGTGAATTTATTATTCAAGCTGTGATCACAATCCCATATCATTTTGACTTGAATGAGTATGATTTGAGCAAAGCTCTTGAATTTCAGACCGAAGATACCTATTATGATATGTTAAAAGACACTTTGGAAGGAAACGATGAAGAGAATATTTATTTTATTGATACTGGGAATTTTCTCGTTTGGGTGTTCATCGAACCCTAAATCTTTTGAACAACTCTTAGAAGCCGGCAAGAAAGCATTTATCAACGAAGAATATTCTGCAGCAAGGGACTATCTTGGAAAAGCAGTCGCTAAACGACCGTCTCATCACGATGTGTTGTATTTCTTAGGGTTGAGTTATGCTCGTGATTATTTGCTGGATTCAGCTTATTTCTATATCAAACGAACTGATGTTCTCTATCCTGATGATCATGAAACAAATATGGAATTGTTCAAGCTCGCCAGAACTCTAAAGAAAGATAAGGTTACTATTAAAGCAATCAAAGTGTTAGTCCTCACTGGTGATCCTGAAGAAGATTACTACGAAATACTTGCCAAACTCTATGAGCGCGGGAATCACTCCTACAATGCCTACAAATATGCCCGCTTGTTGCTTGAGAAAGAGCCTGAAAACCGTAACTGGTACCTTGGAGCCGCTACCGCAGCAGCCAATCTTGATTCTATTCATATTTCAATAAGAATTCTTGATTCTGCTATTGAGAAATTTGGACCGTTGCCTGAGTTCCGTATGAATAAAGCGCTGTTTCTTTCATCAGTAGAGAAATACTCAGAGGCTGAACGCATCTTTCGAGAACTTTATGCTGAGGACACAACTTTAGTTTCCTGCCGTATCAATCTTGCCAATACTCTTGCATCTCAGAAAAATCGAGAGAAGAAGCAGGAGGGTTACCAAATGTATAAATCCCTGAAACAGTATGGCTTGAAAGAATTCAACCTTGATTCTTTGATGACTGCCCTTGAGGAAGAGCTAAACTTGTAAGTAGGGTTTGCTGAATAATTCATATACTGCAACATTGATATTTAAGTTGTGCTGCGGCGTATGGAAGAGATTTTTAAGAAGATATTGTGTTAGTTTTTCTACCGTTTGCACTGTTCATAAACTGCTCAGATGTTTCAAAGTTGAAACATATTTTTTGAAGTAATACCCACAAATAATACACAAGAGCTTCGCTAATCCTTTGTTACGTTGAGGACTACACGGTCAGTCCGCAGTTGGTATGATACTTGCAAAGAGATATATCGTATATGTTAACACAAAAATGGAGGTTTCTAAATGAAGCATTCGTTAGGGAAATTGCAATTTCATATTCGACGTTCCCAAATGTCCTCAATGTTCCTTACATTATTTATTCTTTTCGTGGTTATGTTGATGTTTGCCTCGCCTGTTAATGCCCTGTTGGTAGCATCCGGAGAAAGCTCCAATTCTATTACTCTCACCTGGACCGCTCCGGGTGATGATGGAGACATTGGCACAGCATCTCAATATGACATCCGCTACTCTACCTCGACGATTGATGACGGCAATTGGAACTCAGCCACACAGGTTGATGGAGAACTTGATCCACAGGCAACAGGAGAAACGGAAACTTTTGATGTCAGCGGTTTGACTTCCAGCACAACTTACTATTTTGCCATTAAGACTGCCGATGAAGTCCCAAACTGGTCAGAACTTTCCAATGTGGTAACTGCTACTACCGATGTGGAGACAGACGCACCAACGGCTGTGGCGGATCTTCATATTAGCGGCAACACAAGCACCACAGCCACACTTGACTGGACAGCCCCGGGTGATGATGGCACCAATGGTACTGCATATGAATACGAGTTGCGTTATTCTACCTCTTCTATCACTGATGTTAATTGGAGTTCCGCTACTTTGATTGCTGGGGTATCTGCTCCACAGATAGCAGGCAGCGATGAAACATTCACTGTCGAAGGACTTGATCCGAGCACAATGTATTATTTTGCCATTAAAACAGCCGATGAAGTTCCCAACTGGTCCGACCTTTCAAATGTTCCTTCGGTTACTACTGATCCTGAAGAAATACCACCATCCGATATTGAAGACTTGATAGCGCTGGTCTCAACAGCCAGCACAATTTCGTTAGGCTGGACAGCTCCGGGTGATGATGGCACCAGCGGTACTGCATATGAATATGAGTTGCGTTATTCTACTTCTCCTATCACTGATGTTAACTGGAGCTCTGCAACTTTGATTGCGGGAGTACATGCTCCGCAGACAGCAGGCAGCGATGAAACATTCACTGTCGAAGGACTTGATTTGAGCACCACTTACTATTTTGCAATTAAGACTGCCGATGAAGTCCCCAACTGGTCTGGTATTTCGAATGTAATCAGCGCTTCAACTACAGGTGATACTACACCGCCGAATGCCATTACTGATTTGCAACAATATACTAACTAATAGCTGACTGCGACTATAAGTGCGATAAAATGTTGACAAAGTATATAGAAATATGGTAACCTTTAAGTAAGTAATTGTGATGATGTTGCAGAGCCCGGCTTCACATGGTTTTTAATTAAAGGACTTTAGGGTTCTGTTCGATAAATAGGGGTAGTTGGTAACGGAGAAGATAATGCAATATATGTCCCGCCATGAGCATACATTTATAGGTTCACACAGTATTAGCGCCTTGTGGATTTTTATCATTGTTTCACTGCTAATACTTTCAGGCTCTACTAACGCTTGGGCACAATTGCGCGTGGCGAGCGCCTC
>JAYEIF010000125.1:0-14431 GCA_034659895.1 Candidatus Zixiibacteriota bacterium | reverse complement strand
GGCGACAAACTTGGACTCGTCAGCCATACGAGGGTGTTGTTACTCCTACAATATGCATATCAACGCCTCATTATTATTGTGGCTAATATACTCGACACGCATACTGTGTCAAGAAGAATGCTGCTTTCTTAAGAGCCCGTAAGCCTAACTGCAACAACGGCTAAGGTTACGAGATAGTTTTTTTAATGTATTGTCAGCATTACTTCTTGCACATGTCTCAGACCCTATACTATGAAATGAAAATATTGAAAGATACTATTTCAGCAATCTTCGGGTAATTTCATCGGCTAAGTAGATGCCTTCATCAGATAATTTCAGAATACCGCCATCAGGGAGAAGATGACCGGACTCTACCAGAATGGCGTACTGTTCCCTGTCCAGCATGTTCTCAAGTGAAGTACCAAAGCGCTCAGCAAATTCCGAGCAACTGATACCACGAGAAGTGCGCAAACCAAGCATAATAGCTTCGATCATCCGTTCCTCAACACCGGATTCATCAACTGCTCGAGGTAATATACCTGATGTCAGCGCTTCAATGTATTGTTCCACATCTACCATATTAGCGAAACGTTGTCCGTCGACAAAGGAATGCGCTGATGGTCCCAAACCAAGAAAATTATCCCCTTCCCAGTAGCGCAAGTTGTGTCGGCACTCAAATCCCGGCTTGGCAAAGGATGAGACCTCGTAACGTAAATAACCTTCGTCGGCCATTTTCTCGCAACCGCCCTTATAGAACCCCAACGACAATTCCTGATTTGGAAGCTTGATTCTTCCCGCATCAACTTCCCGCGCAAGTTTCGTATTTTTTTCAACTGTCAATTGATAGAATGAGATATGCGGAGGGCACAAATCGATTACTTGATCGAGATCGAACGAAAACTTGGTGCTATTCTGACCCGGAAGACCAAAGATAAAGTCAACGCCGAAGTTCCCGAATCCAAGTGCGTTTGTGTAGTATATTGCCCGCCTGCTGTCATCAGGATTATGCTTGCGCCCAAGTAATCGGAGAGATTTGGTATTAAACGATTGTATGCCAAAAACCGGGCGGTTGACCCCGAGGTCCTTAAAGCCCTTAAGCATTTCGAGAGTAACAGATTCGGGATTGTTTTCCACTGTAAATTCAACGCCATCGGCTACGTCAAAATGCCGGTGAACCACGCTAAGCCAATCTGCCAGTAAATCAAGGTTGACCAACGAGGGAGTCCCTCCTCCAATGAAGATTGATCCGATTATGGCTTTCTGCAATGATGAGTTTTCTGAGGCAAGTTCGGTTTCAATCTTCAGAGCCCTGAAAAACTTTTTCTCCAGTGAACGGTCGTATGTTGTTTTGTAAAAGTCACAATATGAACACATATTGCGACAAAATGGATAGTGTAAATAAAGGGCAAATTGCATGAATTACAACGATACGCCAATGCGGCTCCAGCGAACAAGCGACGGGAGGTTATACAACCTATATCCTGCCCACTGTATCACATCAACAATGTATGGAAACTCCCAGTCTTGAGAATCAGCATCAGGCGTCCACGACCAGTAGACAAAAACGGCTTTGCCGAGCAGATTTTCCTTTGGGACACAACCCCAAAAGCGGCTGTCGCGGCTGTCATCGCGGTTGTCACCCATGACAAAATACTCTCCTGCAGGCACCTGATAAGCGCTAAAATTATCTCGATAGGAAAGAGTTGCAGGGATTATTCGCTTATCGATATGTTTCGATTGAAGCGGTATTTGAGCCACCTGACCATCCACATACAGAATCTTATCGACAACCTTGACCGTCTGACCAGGGAGCGCAACCAACCGCTTGACGAAATCCTTTTCGGGATTGTTCGGATACTTGAAAACAATAATATCGCCAATCTCAGGTCCGCTGCCGTATTCATAAGCCAGCTTATTGACGAAAATATAATCGCCCTCATACAACGAATTTTCCATCGAATCAGAGTTCACTCGATAGGCAGATATGACAAATATGCGAAGTAATACCGCCGCCACCAGCGCAATCGCAGCCGTTTCGAGATATTCTCGCCACACGGGTTTGATGGGCTTACGCTGAAGCACTTTCCTTACTTGTTGGTTGGCTTCAGCTTTCTCAATGTCCTGTATAAGAAAGTTTTGTTCCATACTCCTAAAATTATCGGTTTTCCCCATACAATCTTTAGTACGGGGTGTGATTATTATGCAGAAATATATATAACGTATCAATTCAGGCAAGTGATGTAATAACTAAAACCCGCCATACAGGTTTGAGAAAGGCATTTTTGTCGAAATGTGTGAAATCACATCAAACAGAGGTTCATTAAATTAGATTATATTATTGCGAATGATAATTATTTTTGATAGTTTTCTGACAGTTTAATGGAAAAATTGTGATTGCTTTCATCATAAACTCTGCTTTTATAGTTATAGCAATTTCAATTTGTTAACATACAACGTATTAGAAATTGCCAATTTATTAGACCTGGAATGACCTGTGCGCCGACCGTGTCCGCCGACAGGCAGGCAGGCGTGAATGTGTCTGTAATGTTCGAACCATCTTTGCCTGCGATTAATATAAAGCAATAAGGCAACATGATGAATGAAAGGAAAAAAGATGTCTGAGTTAAAGGGAACCCAAACCGAAAAGAATCTGCTCACTGCATTCGCTGGTGAGTCACAGGCTCGAAACCGCTATACGTACTTTGCAAGTAGTGCTAAGAAAGAAGGTTTCATACAAATCGCTCATGTCTTTGAAGAAACAGCCAACCATGAGAAAGAACATGCCAAGCGGTTATTCAAGTTAATGAAGGGCGGTGAAGTAGAAATTCAGGCAGCATTTCCGGCTGGAGTTATCGGAAGCACAGCCGAGAATCTTAAAGCCGCCGCTGGTGGTGAACATCACGAATGGGAAAATATGTATCCTGAGTTTGCTGAGACAGCCCGTAAGGAAGGCTTTGACACCATCGCCAAAACTTTAGAAGCTATCGCAGTTGCTGAAAAACAGCATGAAAAACGCTTCCTTGGTCTTCTTGCTAACATTGAAGCTGGTTCTGTATTCAAAAAGGAAAAGAAAGTTGTTTGGAGATGTCGCAACTGCGGTTATATCCACGAGGGCGAAGAAGCTCCTAAATCATGTCCGGCTTGTGCACACCCTAAAGCACATTTTGAAATGCTCGCTGAGAACTGGTAGACAATAATGTAACCAAAGAAAGAATAGCAGTGTTAATAATCAAATCATCAAAAGGAAAACCAAGAAATGTCACTGGTTGATTGGTTCACACAACTTCATCCAATACTGCAGGCATTGGTAGCCACCTGTTTTACTTGGTTAGTAACAGCATTGGGAGCCGCTCTGGTGTTTACCGTCCATGAGATGAAGCGGAGAGTGCTTGATGCTATGTTGGGTTTTGCTGGTGGAGTGATGATTGCCGCCAGTTTCTGGTCATTGCTGGCGCCGTCGATCGATATGGCTGAGGGGATGGGCATTCCAGGCTGGGTTCCAGCTCTTATTGGCTTCCTTGCAGGCGCATTTTTTCTTCGACTGATTGATAGGCTGTTACCTCACCTTCACATGGGATTACAAACCAATCAAGCCGAGGGAATCAAAACGAGTTGGCAGCGGACAACGCTCCTTGTACTGGCGATTACACTGCACAACATCCCAGAGGGGCTTGCGGTAGGCGTCGCCTTTGGAGCAATAGCTGCAGGTTTGCCATCGGCAACGCTTGCCGGAGCCGTTGCTCTGGCTATCGGGATTGGCATCCAAAATTTCCCTGAAGGAACCGCCGTATCCATACCGCTACGTCGTGAGGGTATGTCGCGAGCAAAGTCATTCTGGTACGGACAGTTATCGGGTTTCGTCGAACCGGTGGCCGGTGTTTTGGGAGCTGCTCTGGTTATAATAGCCCAACCAATTCTGCCGTATGCTCTGGCGTTCGCTGCCGGAGCCATGATTTTTGTCGTAGTTGAAGACTTAGTACCGGAATCACAAACCGGTGGAAATTCACATGCGGCTACAATGGGATTAATGATAGGTTTTGCTTTGATGATGACTCTTGATGTCGCTCTTGGATAAACTGAGCGGTTATGCTATATGGCTTGGAGATAAAAATATACAAAATGTAGCTTATAGTTAAGTGGAGGTTACATTATGAGTCTTGATCCTGTATTGTTAGCGCGTTTTCAATTTGCGATGACAATATGCTTTCATTTTATTTTTCCTCCGATTTCAATAGGATTGGCATGGTTGTTGGTCATTGTTGAATGGCAGGGATGGAAAAAAGCAAATGATATTTACACTAGAATGGGTAATTTCTTTGGAAAGTTATTAGCCATAAACTTTGCTGTTGGTGTTGCTACTGGTATTGTAATGGAGTTCCAATTCGGCACTAATTGGGCAGAGTATTCAAAGTTTGTTGGTGACATTTTCGGTGCGCCGCTTGCCGCAGAGGCAATCTTTGCGTTCTTCCTTGAATCAACTTTTCTAGGGTTATACCTTTTTGGGAGAAAGCGACTTTCTCGTGGGATTCATTGGTTCTCAATTTTGATGGTTGCTATAGGATCGACTCTCTCAGCTTTTTGGATATTAGTTGCAAATTCCTGGCAGCAAACGCCGACTGGTTACATAATCCAAAATGGCAAAGCAGAGCTGACCAATTTTTATGATGCGGTTTTCAATCCTTCTATGATTATTCGTTTCTTTCACACCGTTGATGCTACCCTTATAGCGGGTGCTTTTGTTATGGCTGGCGTTGCGGCTTATCTTCTTCTTAAGGGCAAGGCGGTAGATGTTGCCAAAAAAGCCTTAAAGCTATCGCTCATTTTTGGCTTGGTTGTATCGTTGCTGGAGCTATTTCCATTTGGTCACGAACACGCTATTCAGGTAGCTGAAACTCAACCGGAAAAAATGGCTGCGATGGAAGGTCTGATCGATGGTCAGACCAATGCCCCACTGTTGCTCTTCGGAGTGCCTACTAATAATCCTCCAAATGTTTCTTTCGATATTAAAATACCGGGAATCCTGAGTTGGTTAGCACACGGAGATGTAAACTCCTATGTTAAGGGTCTTAACGATTTCCCTGCTAATGAAACTCCTCCATTTTGGATTACTTTTGTTTCGTTCCACAGCATGGTAGCTTTAGGTTCGTTCTTTATTGCAGTAACTCTTTTGGGTGTTTTTCTATTGTATCGAAAGAAGTTGTGGGAACAGAAGTGGTATCTTAAACTTTTGATTTGGTCAACGCCGCTACCAATCATTGCGTGCGAATTGGGTTGGATAACAGCTGAGGTTGGACGACAACCTTGGGTGGTTTACCGAATATTGAAAACTGCTGATGCAATCTCTCTCACGGTTTCAGCGGGAGAATTACTTTTTTCAATTATTCTATTTGGTTTGATATATCTGTTTCTCGGAACGCTTTACGTTTTTCTTATCTTTAGAGAGATAAAGCGTGGACCTGAGATGAGTTCGGCAAAGGAGATTGTGGCATGATAGATCTTAATACAGTATGGTTTGTGCTGTTCGGGATTCTAATTGCTGGGTATGCTATCCTGGACGGCTTCGATCTTGGTGTGGGAGTGTTGCACCTATTCACACGAAGCGATAAAGAACGACGTATTAGTATGAATTCCATTGGGCCGGTATGGGATGGAAATGAGGTTTGGTTGTTAACCGCAGGTGGAGCTTTATTTGCCGCTTTTCCTCCAGTCTATGCTACTGTCTTTAGTGGGTTTTACCTAGTGCTTATTTTACTTCTCGCTGCTCTTATTTTTCGAGCCGTTTCTCTTGAATTCCGTAGCAAGGTTGATTCACAAGTTTGGCGCCGTTTATGGGATATGTCTTTCGGGATTGGTAGTTTATTACCGGCTATTCTCTTTGGTGTTGCGGTTGGGAATATCCTAAAAGGAATTCCAATTAATGCTGAAGGGACATTCACTGGTACGTTTTTGGGATTGCTAAACCCTTATGCAATACTCATTGGAATTTTAAGTCTAATTATGTTCACCATGCATGGTGCTTTGTATATGACTATCAAAACAGATGGTGAACTCCAAGAACGTTTTAGCAAATGGGCTTCAGGTGCCTGGGTTGCTTTTGTGATTCTGTATTTGCTGGCAACTTTGTATACTTTTTTCGAAGCAGGGTACCTTTTTGAAGGTAGCTTTGGTAAGCCTTTCTTCTGGGTGTTCATGGTATTACTTCTGATTGCGTTGGTAAACATCCCAATAACGCTAAAGGCTGGAAAGCACTTTCTATCTCTCCTGTCTTCATCGGTAGTTATCGCTTCTGTGATAGGCTTGTCTGCGGTTAGTATGTATCCGAAACTGGTACCGTCAAGTATTGATTTAACCAATAGCCTTACAGCCTACAATGCCTCATCAACACCTAGCGCTCTAACAGTCATGCTGATAATTACTTTAATCGGGATGCCGCTTGTAATCGGATATACGATTTATGTGTACCATGTTTTCAAAGGAAAAACCGTAGTTTCAGATGGAAGTTACTAATATCACTATGTTACGGAAATTAAACAGATCACTGGATTACACCAGTGGTCTGTTAGTTTAATAATCGGTTATTTGTGGTATCACACAAAATAGCTTGATTTTCTTTAGATAAGTAGTATTTTTAACACCAGTTAGGCAGATTTTCTAGCGTCAGTATTTATGTTTGGGGATGTGCCTGTTTTGCAAGAAATAATTGTAACGTAATTGGTATAATATCAACTGGTTAGAGAAAGGATATGCAGAATGAAGTTTGTAGATTCCCTTGAAGGTGATATAGTGATTCTTAATGTCTCCGGCAAAATCATGGGCGGTGACGAGACAACCATGTTCCACGGCAAGATTCATGAGTACATCAATTCGAATAACAAGAAAATAGTGGTTGACCTTGCTCGAGTTGACTGGATGAATTCAGTTGGACTTGGAATGTTGATTTCTGCTCTTACGACTGTTAAAAACGCCGGTGGACGTTTTGTGCTCGCTAACATCACCAAAATTGAGTCCATTTTGACAATTACAAGATTGATAACTGTATTTGAGCATTATGATAGTCGAGAAGATGCTGTTAAATCTTTCACGTCGTAATTTTGTAAATCATCTGTTTTTATTTTCGAGCCCTGTTTTGTCTGGGCTCCTTTTTTTACAAAATTATTTTCAAAAATACAGATTAAACCCATTGTTGTCCATCTATTGCAATTTACACAATCTACTTGACAGAACTTTAATTTATGTTTCAGTAAAAAGTCCTTGCTCTCGGATTTCAAAACAGGTAATATTATGTGAGTGAGAATATGAAAATTTTAATTATTACGCAGTATTTCCCACCGGAGCGCGGTGCTGTAAGGCGGCTGGCAGAATTTGCCCGCTATTTCGCGCATGAGGGGGTAGATGTCTCGGTATTGACGGCTATCCCTAATTATCCTGATGGGATTGTGCCTGAAAAGTACCGTGGAAGGTTCTTCTATCAGGAAGAGATAGATGGTGTGAAGATATATCGATCCTGGGTTTTGCCGGCTTCAAACAGGTATCCGGGAAAGCGGATGATTGGATTTATCATTTTTCTTGTGACTGCTCTTATTAACAGTCTTCGGATAAAAGGTAAGTTTGACATTGTGCTCTCATCTTCTCCGCCAGTGAATACACCAGTGATTGGCTGGTTAGTGAGCAAACTTCACCATGCCCGCTTCATTCTTGAGATTCGCGACCTGCAGCCAGAGTCCAGTGAGGAGTTTGGCAACCTTAAGCAGTCATTTTTTACTAAGCTACTTAAAAAGTTTATGCACTGGATTTATAGACGGGCTGATCACATTGTCGGAGTTACCGATGGTATCTCGGAATATATGAAAAAAATCGGAATTCCTTCCAACCAAGTAAGCACAATCAAGTCAGGGGTGGGTAACGAATTCCTCGCTGCTCATTCTAATGGGATTCGCAAAAAGTTTGGATGGGAAAATAAGTTCCTTGTTCTTTATGCCGGAACACTGGGCTGGGCTCACAGTTTGGAAACACTCATTGAAGCTGCTCGCAATCTTGTTGATCAACCTGATATCTATTTTGTATTTGCAGGCGATGGCCAGAAGCGTCAAGCTTTAGAAGGTATGGTTCGTGATTATGGCCTGAAAAACTGTTGTTTCATCGGGCTTCAATCTCTGGAAACCATTCCGTATTTTCTAAAAGCCAGTGACGTTTTGGTAGAAAGTCTTAAGGAAGTTCCAATCACCAAGGGTACATTCCCATGTAAATTGTTTGAA
Source organism: Candidatus Zixiibacteriota bacterium (assembly GCA_034659895.1). Classification (GTDB taxonomy): domain Bacteria; phylum Zixibacteria; class MSB-5A5; order GN15; family FEB-12; genus B120-G9. The sequence goes on along the minus strand of JAYEIF010000125.1, from coordinate 6,197 downwards.
TACATGGCTTCGGGTCGGCCAATCATTTTTGGCTCGAGCGGCGGTGAGGCTGTCAACGAACTGGAGAAAGCAGGCGGTGCTCTATGGTTCCCAGCTGATCAACCGAAAAAGCTCTCAGAATTGATTCTGAAGCTCAAGGATGGTCGGATTAATGGTAAACAGCTCGGACAGCAATATCGCAAGCACATTTCTCAGTATCATATCAGAGAACTTTGGGCTAAGCAATACTTTGAGCTAATCAATAAAGATTGATTTTTTGTAAGGGATTTTCCCTATCCTTCCACAATAATTCGCAGACCCTGCAATGTTAGGTCAGAAACTACCTGTTCGATATGTCTGGAGTATTTCTCGATATTTGAAGAAAGGCCGCCTGTTGCAATGACTTTGCATGAGTCGAATGCGCATTCATCGAGTATGCGATCGATGATATAATCTACCTGACCTACTGTTCCGTAAAACAACCCAGATTTCATAGCTTCCGCAGTTGATTTTCCTATGACACTTTTAGGTGGCTCAACACGAACCTCAAACAAGCGCGCTGCTTTCCTTGCCAGTTCCGCCATTGATGTCTCTGGTCCGGGCGCAATCACACCACCAATGTATGTCCCGTCTCCACTGATAATATCGAATGTTGTAGCAGTGCCGAAATCGACTACTATTATTGGGCTACCATATAAAACAAACCCACCAACCGCATTTGCTATTCTATCTGCCCCTATCTGTTCTGGCTGATCAATTTCGATATGAATCGGCAATTTTAGCTTATGTGAGATAACAATCGGTTCAAGTCGAAAATAATCAGCGATAGTATGTATATATGTAGTCGTCAGAGACGGTACCACTGACGCAAGAATTACCTTGTTAATATACTTAATGGTGATTTCGTGTTGCTCAAAAAAATTGAAAATGGAAAGCCTGACTTCCTCAGTAGTGGCATTTCTTAGCGTAGCCATACGGGAAGTAGCTTTCAGGATATCGCCATCAAAAATCCCAAGAACAACATTAGTATTGCCAATATCAATCGCCAACAACATAGCACAATATACATTGTAGGTGACCAGTTTGTCCACCGACATTCTGTATTCTGCATGAATTATTGCCTTTCACCGTGAATTGTATACTAACACTGTAATTTTCTGTTACATTTTCGATATCATTACTGTATAATATAGTATTACAGTTCTAATCATAGAGGAATGGATGAATAGTTTGCACGTTACAAATATAGCCAAAGAATTGACGTTATCCTCACAACAGGTTGAGGCTACGGTCAGATTACTTGATGATGATGCTACTGTGCCTTTTATCGCTCGCTATCGGAAAGAAGCGACAGGCAGTCTTGATGAGGTAGCTATTACCACAATCCGCGAACGAATTAGACAACTTCGCGAACTCGATAAACGAAGAGACGCTATTCTGAAATCACTTGAAGAACGCAATCTTCTTACAGATGAGTTAAAGCAGAAAATTACTGCGGCGAAAAATATGGCTACACTCGAAGATATCTATCTCCCATTTCGACCCAAACGACGCACTCGAGCGACTATTGCCCGTGAGCGAGGGCTGGAACCGCTGGCTGAATTGATGTTTACTCAAGATGATATAAATCTTCAAATTGAAGCTGTCGCCTTTGTCAATCCTGAAAAGGAGCTCGAAACGGTCGAGGATACTCTGTCAGGAGCACGTGATATTGTGGCTGAATGGGTCAACGAAGATTTTGATGCTCGCGCTCGAATTCGAGAATTGTTCCGAAGTGAGGGGACAATCCGTTCAACTGTTATTTCAGGACAGGAAGAAACCGGAGTAAAATTTTCAGATTATTTCGATTGGGAAGAGGCGGTTATGACTGCTCCTTCACATCGAATTCTGGCCATGCGTCGCGGTGAGAATGAAAAAGTCCTTTCGCTGCGAATAGGACCTCCTGTCGAGTCTGCGCTGAGTATTCTCACAGATATATTTGTCATTTCCGAAAATGCAGCCTCCGAGCAAGTTCGATTGGCGGTTGAAGACAGTTACAAACGTCTTCTTGCACCGGCGATGGAGAACGAGATTCGAACTGAAATAAAGAAAATTGCCGATGAGGAAGCTATTCGGGTTTTTGCTGAGAACGCCCGAGAGCTGCTAATGGCTGCCCCACTTGGACAGAAGCGTTTGCTTGCTATTGATCCAGGGTTCCGCACTGGTTGCAAAGTGGTTTGTCTTGATCCTCAGGGAAAGCTACTGGAAAATACAACTATCTTTCCTCATAAATCCTCCGGCGAACGTGAAGATGCCGCTCGGGATATCAAGGCATTGGTTGATAAATTCAAGACGCAGATTATTGTCATTGGTAATGGCACCGCCGGACGCGAGACAGAAGCTTTCATCAATGAACTTGGACTTCCCGAACATATTATGGTGGAAATGGTCAACGAGGCGGGAGCATCTATCTACTCCGCATCTGATGTTGCTCGAGAGGAATTTCCCAATCATGATGTAACTGTGCGGGGAGCGATTTCTATTGGGCGTCGTCTTATGGATCCACTGGCAGAGCTGGTCAAGATTGATCCAAAGTCAATCGGTGTCGGACAATATCAGCACGATGTTGATCAAACATCTTTGAAAAATCGCCTTGATGATGTTGTTGGAAGTTGTGTTAATGCCGTTGGAGTTGAGGTCAACACAGCAAGCAAGCAGTTATTGACCTACGTTTCCGGATTGGGTCCGCAACTGGCGAGCAACATTGTTACATACCGCGATGAACACGGTCCCTTCAAAGCACGAAAATTTTTCAAAAAAGTTAACCGTCTTGGTTCAAAAGCATTTGAACAAGCAGCCGGTTTTCTTCGTATCTCCGATGCCGAGAACGCACTCGACCGCAGTGCCGTGCATCCTGAGAGCTATCCGATAGTTTATTCAATGGCAGACGATCTTGGATGTACTGTTGCCGATATAATACGTGACAAATCTCTGCGGGAAAAAATCAATCTACGAACCTACGAAAATGATACGATTGGAATGCCGACCCTGATGGATATCAAAGAGGAGCTGGCTAAACCCGGCAGAGATCCGCGATCACACTATGAGGCTTTCAGTTTTAATTCATCGGTCAAAGCTATAAATGATCTTGAGGTTGATATGGTCCTGTCCGGAGTGGTAACAAATGTGGCTGCCTTTGGGGCGTTTGTTGATATAGGAGTTCATCAGGATGGCCTTGTTCATATCAGCGAACTTGCGGATCAGTTTGTTAAGGACCCGACGGAAATAGTTAAGGTCGGCCAGAGGGTAAAGGTAAAGGTCCTAAATATCGATTTTGAGAGAAACCGAATTTCCCTGTCAATGCGGGAGAGAAAAAGCTGAATTAAGACTTTCAACTAACACCTGTCTGATTCTTAGACAGGAATAAATATCGTAATATATCCAGCTAATATAGAATAAATTATTGCAGTGGAATTAAATAAACAGACATCCCAAAATAATTATCATGCTTTTTTATGGCATGCTGTGTTTCTTGCACTGGCAACAAATTTCATGGATGTGGACACGATTATTCCGATCATGATGCTTGATGCTGGGGGCACCTCGCTACAGCTTGGAATATTAATTGCAATTATGCTGGGTGGAGGAAATATTGCGCAGCTTTTCTTTACTACGTTTTTGAATAATCAATCTTTGAAAAAAGGATATTTACTGGGTGGAATTAATGCTCGTGTTTTCGCTCTTGGTGGAATGTCCCTATTATTTTATTTTTCGTTTCTTATAAATGATAGTTTTATCATCTGGTCTATTTTTATTTTGATTTCCCTGTTCTCATTAAGTGGTGCTTTTGCAAACATCAACTATGTTGATATTTTCGGGAAATCCATATTGCAGGAAAAAAGAAAAGCTTTCTTTTCTATTAAACAGGTTATTTCCAGTATTTTAGTTTTTCTTTCAGCATTTGTTGCCAAGGATATATTGTCAGAATATGGTTACCCTATAAATTATGCCACATTATTTATTATTGCCGCCATCCTGCTTACAATTGCGTCTTTTGGGTTTTGGAAAATCCATGAGATTCAAACTCCCAATTCCAGAATTAACGGATTGAAGGAATTCGTACATGTTGCTATTCAAGAAATTCGCACCAGTAAAAATCTGAGAAATTATTTGTTTTTGATAAACACTCAAGGAATCAGTATTGTTTTGATGCCTTTTTTAACTCTTTATGCCAAGTCAACATTTGATGCGGGTAGCAATGATATTGGTAATTTCCTGCTTCTAAAAGTGATTGGAATTGTTATAACTGGAAGTATAATTTTTTATTATTCCAAAAGAGTAAGGTATAAATACTTATTATACATTACTTCCACCCTTGCTATTCTGACGCCTTTGTTTGTTTTGATGTTGCCGGGGTCTACACTTTTTCCATACATTTTTTTGGCTGGGGGTATTGTTTTCTCTATTCACAGAATTTCTGTCAATGGGATTTTGTTGGAAGTTACCACCAATGAAAACAGAGCATTATATACTGGGTTGACCGGAGCGGGAAGCATTCTTCCTGCCATATTTTCACTTTTAGGTGGCTGGATAATAACTGAATTCGGATTTACAATATTTTTTATGTTATTCATGTTTATTATCCTTTTATCATTCTACTTTATTTTTAAAATTAACTGTGAAAATAGACTCAAAAACAGACAAAGTATATCCTGACTCAGGCGTTGAATTAACAACCTTAACGGCAATAAATTATGACAAAGTAATGAACATTGCCACGCTGGGTTTTTATCGCAGATTTATTAGCAGAGCAATTAAGGCAATGAATATCCAGCCAGAAGATAAAATTCTCGATTTAGGTTGTGGCACCGGACGGAATGCCTGCATTATGGAAACATATCTGGGTGATGCCGGAGGAATAACCGGTATGGATATCTCGCCAATAATGGAAAAACAATTCAAAAAAAAGTGTGCTAAATATCAGAGTACAAAATTTATCAGGCAAAGAATTGATCTTCCGTTCTCTCTGCCTGAGCAATTTGATAAAATATTTATTAGCTTTGTGATTCACGGCTTTCCGCATAAAGTTCGTCAAACGGTTATAGAAAATGTTTATGCTCACTTAAAACCAGGCGGATTATTTTTTATGCTCGATTTTGCGGTTGACAGCCGTTTATTGGCACTCTATACTTTTTATCATAAAAATATAAACTAAATATTCGAAGAAGGAGTGGGAGTATGAAATTAGCCTTTTGGTTGATAATTGGTGTGCTGGCTGTTACAATCAGCGTTGCACAAGCGAACCCTGATTCTTCGCAAACATCTGAATATACAGATGTAATCCTGTTAACCAACGGTGCGACGATAAAAGGGAAAATTATTGAAACAATTCCTGGCAAGGAAATTACTATTGAGCGAATTGATGGTCAAGAATTCGCTGTTCCTTTCAAAAGAATAGCAGTAGTAACAGATGTGGATAATATAGACAAGAAGAAGGCAAAGTATTTCGTAGATAATCCTAAGAAAACGCTCATTGTACAATGGAAAAATATTACTAAATTAGGATTCCTCGCAGGTGAAGATTCGAGAATTTTCTCTATATCATCGGTTAATGGAGTACAATTAGGCAAAAATATCTTTCTGGGAGCTGGCCTCGGATGGGAAAACTATCCAAGAGGTTACACATTACCAATTTATGCAGATTTCCACGTATTTACAGAATCTCGCTATTTTGCCCCTTTTATGTTCATTAGTGCTGGCTATGCTATTGGTTTATCAGATGTCCGTAATGGAGGAAATTACGGAGGTATTTCCTATGAAGCAGGTATTGGCACTAAATTACTTTTTGGTGATGGTGCTGCTCCAACTATTCAGGTTGGCTATCGAGTGCAACAGGCAAAAGGTCTTATTGACGGTAATATAAATGAAAGTGACAGCTATCATTTTATTTCAATAATGGCTGGTATAGCCTTCTGAGAAGGCTGCGCTACACAAAAAACAAGGTTAGTTTATTAACCGGTAATATGTAATTGAATCTTTGGTTATAGAAAGTACGTAGCCGATTGCAGGCGACAGGGGGAACTGTATACTTAAGCATAAAAAAACAAATCAACGAATTGATAATTCAATGAATTGATGACAGAAAGTTTGTTTTTATGTACTTTAAGTAGTACTGGTATGAATTTGATAATTCTCACTCAAGCCGACAGAATCGGCGAAGGACATTACCGTTTGGCGGA
>JAYEIF010000124.1:0-2823 GCA_034659895.1 Candidatus Zixiibacteriota bacterium | reverse complement strand
TTATCTCCGGAAGCGTTCTTTGGTGAATTTCCTAATCGACTTTATCAACCCATTACTTACATGTTCCTCCATGGTGGGTTCTGGCATATTTTCTTCAACATGTTTATATTGTGGATGTTTGGCACCGAGATTGAGTTTACATGGGGAAGCCGCTCTTTTGGCAAGTTTTACATCCTTGCAGGACTTGCTGGCGCCGCTCTAACGCTAGCAGTTCACTCATCTCAGTCTATTCCCGTTATTGGTGCTTCGGCTGCTATCTATGGAGTTCTCATCGCTTATTGGCTGATGTTTCCTCACCGAATGCTATACATCTACTTCCTTTTCCCTGTTAAAGTGAAATGGGCTATCCCTGCAATTATGCTGTTGGGATTCCTTGTTGGCGGAGCCAATACTGCCCATATGGCTCATCTGGGTGGAGCTTTGTTTGCATTGGTATATCTCAAGCCCGATTGGCGCATGCAGAGAATACCAAGATTTTTCCGCAATTTTCAGCGCCGCCGAAAAGAGGCAAAGTTTGAGAAGAACCGCCAAAAAGCGGAAGATATTATGAAGCATGTTGATGATATTTTAGACAAGATAAATGAAGTTGGGATAGAGAATATCAGTCCTGCAGAAAGAAAAATGCTCGAAGAGGCTTCATCGCACCTTTCTGAGGAAAACTCAACTGAGGACAAGTAACTCTGATGCACAAGAAAGTACTGCTTGCAGAACAATCGGATGCTACACGCAGTGTTGCTGAGACGGTGTTAAGACGAAACGGGTACGAAGTTATTTCGGTACGTTCTGGAGAAAAAGCTCTCGAAGTTTTGTCAGAAAGCCGTCCCGACATTATGATTATTGGAGGAGAACTTCAAGGACATACTGGTCTAAAATTGTATCAGTGTGTACATGAAAATAAGACAATGGCTACAATTCCTATGCTTCTATTGACAAATAGCACAGATCCCGACCTGCCATTTCCTCAGGAAATCATTATTCCAAGGCCAGTCGACTCCAAAGATCTTATAGAAAAAGCGAACATTTTCTCAGGTCAATCTACCCCTGAATCATCTTCCAATGTGACAAATGATAACCCACTTGGTGAAGCTGAACTTGATGATGAGATTCTCGACGCTGCTTTGGGGTTGGATGAAATTAGTATTACAGAGTCAGAAGTGATGAATCAGACTAAAGGGGTTCCAATTTCACAAAACCTTGATGATCTGGATAAAAGCGGTCATGTAGAATCAATCATGGTCTCCGATACTCAGACAGACATTCGCCGCTCCAAGACAAAAAAGCGTAATGTAGAGCAGCCATCATCAACTGGGAAGCTTGATATCCTTCAAAACCAGAATCAGTATGGCATTGACAATATCAAGTCCGAATCATCAGGGGATTCCAAGAAAGACCATGATTATGACTGGTTTATCAATGAGATGCAACAGGATGTTAATGCCCCTCCATCATCATCTGAAACTTCCGATATTCCGGATAAAAATGACCAGAAGTTAACATTCGAGGAGCCCTCCAAATCGGTAGATCCTGTTACACCTTTTGAGAATTCGGACTCTCCTTTTTCAGGCAAGTCTGAGGGAGTGGACAAATTTATTGATGAGTTCAAACGTGAGGTTGAAAAATTTCAGTCCGATGAGTCGGAATCTGTATCGATAGAGACAAAATCAGCAGAACCCCAAGAGAACGTAACAGAACCCGCATGGGAGGAAACATTCGAACGGGTTACTCCTCAACAGATAGAACTATTCACTCAACAACTGGCGCAGAATATTGGGGAGAATATCGCCAGGATAATCATTGACAAAATCGATAGTAACAAGCTGATGAACCTGATAAAGGATGAAATTGTAAAACATATACGTCAATCCTGACAGAAGAAACATTTTACTGTCTAATACAAAAAATATAGGAATAGAAAAACGTGTTTGAACAACCAACTGTAGAACTTTCAACGGCTATTTTAGCCGGATTTTTGTCTTTCATTTCACCTTGCGTATTACCATTGATACCGGGTTATCTGTCGTTTATCTCCGGAGTCTCTATGCAGGAACTGACATCGCGCGAAAAATCTCGCAGCAGTCTCACAAAACTGGTGGTAAATACTATCTTTTTTGTTCTGGGCTTCTCTTTTGTGTTTATTCTGCTTGGCGCATCCGCAACCGGTATTGGAGCACTATTACTAAAATATCTGGATATATTCAATAAAATTGCCGGTGTACTGGTCTTTATCTTTGGACTGCATGTAGCCGGTGTTTTTCAGATAAAAGCTCTCAACTATGAAAAACGATTCTTCACCAGTAAGAAAAAAACAGGCGTACTTGGTTCGGCTCTTATCGGAATCGCATTTGCTTTTGGCTGGACACCATGCATTGGTCCCATTCTTGGAACTATACTCGCTCTTGCGGCGCAACAGAAATCAATTTACAGCGGTATCTTTCTGCTGGCGGCATATTCCGCTGGACTTGGAATACCGTTTATCCTGACCGCCTTGTTATTCAACTACCTTATGGGAGCATTTGGTTTCATCAAGCGACATTTCCGAGCAGTTGAGATTTTCTCCGGAGCGCTACTCATGGCTGTAGGTGTTCTAATCTTCTTTAATCTTTTGCAGCGTATAAGTACGTTTTTGATGGATTTGTTCCCATTTTTGCAGGAAGTCGGATAATCTATTGAAAGATTGTGTTCAGTAGGGACGACTAAATTAGGGCTTGCTGAATAAAGTACCTGTCCGCTCGACAGGCGGGTAAGTTCTTTGTTCATAAATAGATAAGCATGTTTTGTATTGTTTCAAGTGAAAGGGTTTTGTTATAAATAGCTTAAAAGGCT
>JAYEIF010000123.1:0-14726 GCA_034659895.1 Candidatus Zixiibacteriota bacterium | reverse complement strand
TACTTTATTCAGCAGACCCTAACTACTCCTGAGAAAGCGGACAATCTCTCGCACAATAATCTGTGATGGTCGTTTTCCGTTAATCCGATAACCAAAGCGAGGAACTTTTGGAAGCTGAGAAAGTCCACTGCTAATCCGTTTCCAATCCAACCCAACCAGTGTGTTGCCGCGCTCCAAAGTGTCGACCCATTCTGTTTCCCGTCGCAAGGTCAAAACAGGTGTTCCAAGCGCAAGAGCTTCTTTTTGTAATCCTCCGGAATCAGTCAGAACAGCAAATGCATTGCGAGTTGCTGTGAGATTGTCAAGATAATCCAGCGGTTCTGTAATAACCAAATGCGGTATATTCTCTAACCGTTTTAACAATCTAAACCTACGCAGCATTTTACGTGTTCGCGGATGTAGAGGAAACAGTATTGGCTGTTGAAGATTATTGACAATGCTCACAAGTTTTTTCAGTGAATTGTGTTCGTCGGTAGTCGAGGGGCGATGAACGGTGAGCAACAGATACTGCTTTTGCGTCAGTCCGTACAATTTAAGAAAGCCAGTGTTGTCGCGAATAGCTGTGCGCATGTTGTTTAACAACTCTAACATCAGGTCCCCACTGAGAATTGCTCTGCCTTCCAATCGTTCACTGTGGAGATTTTGCAATGCCTTGTCAGTTACACAAAATAGCAACTCCGAGAGATTGTCGGTCAGTCGTCGGTTTATTTCCTCAGGAAGATTAGTGCCGTCGGCCCGCATACCTGCCTCGATATGGATAACTGGTGTCGATTGTTTTACCGCTGTCAGCGCTCCGGCTAACGTCGAGTTGGCATCACCATAAACCAATACCAAATCAGGTTGTGATTTTCGGAAAACTTTTTCAAGGCGGATAAGCATCCGTCCAATCATTGTAGCGTGCGAACCACCCTGAACGCCAAGATTGCGGTATATCTCTGGCAAGTTCAGTTGACGGAAGAAATGGGCGGACATATTGTCATCAAAGTGCTGGCCTGTGTGGACTATCAGATGCTCGAATCGCTTTGATAGAGGTTGAACGAGAGGTGCAAGTTTGACAAATTGCGGTCTTGCTCCTACTACCGATACAATTCGGGGGTTTGAATTCATTGGAAATATCGTTCAGGTTTTGCCGTACTACCTATGAAAGGAGCTTTTTCACAATTTCAATCACTTCTTCTTGTTCATCACGCTTCAATTCCGAGTATATTGGAATCGAGAGCACTTCCGCAGCGGCCTTGTTCGACACCGGGAAATCATCAGAAGAATAACCGAGAGATGCAAAGCATTCCTGACGATGGAATGGCACAGGATAATATATCTCGCATCCAATACCAGAATTCTTGAGTTCGGCTAAGACTTCATCACGGTTTGGGACAGCTATCGTGTACTGGTTAAAAATATGAAAAGTAGAATGGTTTTTGACAATCGGCGTCTTGATATTTGGAACATTGCGAAAAGCTTCATCATAGCGTTTTGCATTCTCTATCCGTTGTTCCGACCACCGCTTTAAGTATTTGAACTTAACAAGTAATCCAGCCGCCTGAATCGTAGCCAACCGAGAGTTGTAACCTACGATTTTGTGATAGTATTTTGGCTTTGATCCATGTACACGCAGTATACGACACATCTCAGCATTATCATCGTGATCTGTCACAATCATACCGCCATCGCCGGTAGCGCCGAGATTCTTCGACGGGTAGAATGAAAAACAGCCGTAGTCTCCAATAGATCCAGCCTTACGTCCTTTATATTCTGCCCCGATTGCCTGAGCGGCATCCTCGATAACATTCAACCCGTGTTTATCTGCGATATTCATTATCGGGTCCATATCAGCCACCTGTCCAAACAGATGAACTGGCACAATGGCTTTGGTCTTGTCTGTGATAGCAGCTTCTATAAGGTTTGGATCTATATTATAGCTGTCATCTTCAATATCGACGAAAACCGGTTTTGCTCCCAACCGAGAAATAACGCCAGCAGTGGCGAAAAAAGAAAAATCGGTTACGATAACCTCATCCCCCTGTTCAACTCCAGCTGCACGGAGTGCCAGCAGTATAGCATCAGTGCCGGATGATACTCCAATCCCGTGAGTTACATTACACAGTGCGGCGATTTTCTGTTCCAACTCAGTAACCTCAGGGCCAAGAATATACTTGCCATGATTTAGAACCTTAAGCACCGCTGCGTCAAGTTCCAATTTTACCTGTTCGTACTGTCGTGAAATATCAAGTAGCTTAACTACCATTACTCCCTCCTTAGTCGTCTTTCCAGCCCTGATTTTTCAGGAGCTGCTCTTCAGGAACATCCTTGGCTGTTCTTGCCGGAATTCCAGCCACTACCTTTCTGGCAGGTACGTTATGGTTAACGAGAGCAGATGCAGCCACGAGAGCATCCTCCTCAATTTCTTTCCCCGGAAGAATAGTGGCGTGAACACCAATACGGGCTCCCTTTCTTATTATTACACCTTTGAAGTGCTTGAATCGTTCCTCGGTACGACCAAGGAAATTATCATTTGAAGTCGCTACACACGGGGCTACAAAAGCGCGGTCTTCAATTTCCGAGTAAGCGGTAATGTAGCAATTTGTCTCGAGTTTAACGAAACGTCCGATAGTACAGTAATTCTCAATTGCCACACCTCGTCCGACAATTGTACCCTTGCCGATTTTAACATTTTCCCGAACAGTGGCAAGATCAGCTACCAGAACTTTCTCACCGATCTCTGTTCCACGGTAAATCACCACCCCTGTTCCAATAATACAACCTGATGATATTGTGCAATGTGGCAGCTCCGTGTCTTTCGTGACGGCTGAATTTGCTGCTTTCATAGGCAGCTTACCAATTGTAGCTCCATCATCGATACGTACATTATCACCGATTACTGTTCCCTCTTGAATACTAACATAGTGTCCTATAACAGAACCGCTGCCAATCTTGACGTTGTCACCTATCACACAGAACTCTCCCAAACGAGTTTCGGGTCCAAGAATAGCTGAAGAAGAAACAACTGATGTAGACATATTGCTCACCTGTATTTTCAAGTGCTTATTATTTCAATTTGCGGACTACTTTGCATTTCCATAATCTGAATGAACCTCAACATACTCAGAATTGGAAATCTCTTTCAATAAGGATTACCATATAGTCGTATCAGGTTATACTCAAACTCCAGCCGTCAGGTCCGGTGTGATCGTTTGATTCCGGGAAGCCAACTCAAATATGCCTTTGCAAACATCTCCAATCGGCGATAATCATCTGGACTGGTTTTTTTCAAGCGTGTAAGATATTCAGCAAATGCAGCCAGAAAGATTGCCATAATTAATGACAGGGCAAAAGTGCTTACTACTATAAGTGTTCGCTTTGGACTGACCCTTATATCAGGTGGTGTTGCCCAGTCAAGTACAGTTATAGTGGACGCATATTCTTGTTCCTGAAATTTCACCTGCTCATATTGCTCCAGCAGAATCTTATACAATGATTCATTTACCCGCACCCGACTGTAAAGAACCTCATACTTTCCACGCAGTGAAGGAATCGACGAAATCGGAAGCGAAAAAAACGAACTGTCTGGATTTTTATGCTCTAACTCTTGGAGCTGCTCCTTTACGGTCTTGCGTTTTTTAAGAAGCTCTTGCAACTTACTGTTGTCGCTTCCCAATTTTTCTTTATTAAGTTTTACGCTGATATCAAGTTCAGCCAACCGCACCTTAAGGCCTACCGCCTGATTGAAAGCCAATTTTGTCTGTTCATCAAAATCAATTGCCTTATTAATAAGCTGAAATTGCTGGAATTCCTTTCTTGCAGAATCGAGAGTGGCTTTGACACTTTCAAGGCGATCCTCGATAAAGATACGGCTCTGACGCACACGACTGGTTTTTATTTCTTCGTTTACTTTTTCAAGTTCCTTTACGAAAGAATTGGTAACTTTGGCAGCAAATTCAGGGTCCTTATCCTGAAATGACACCTTAAGTAAGCCTTCATCGGTAACCCGAAAGTCAGTTTTATCCATCAACGTCTCGTATGCTTCAGAGAGATTGTCAGATTTGAAACGATTTGTCAGATCAAACTGCTTGATAATCTGAGTGGCAATAGTTCGGCTCTTTAACATTCGAGCATAAACATCAGACGGAGTGACCATCATTGGCAAATCGAGTCCCTTGGTCAGCGAGGATGTTTCAGCAAGATAACTTAGGTTGGAACTTACAAATGACACATCTTTCGGCGGCAACAGGAGAGCTTTTGCCTCATACCATTTCGGCAACACAAAGGATACCACCACCGCAATCGCGGTACAAATGAGGACAATTCCCAATATCAACGCCCGTTTTCGAGCAAGCAATTCGAGGAACAGCAAAAAATTACTTGTTTCCGGCTTGCTCATCGGAGTTCCTCACGAATTCTTACAACGACCTCGTCACCATCGTGAACTACTGTCTTCGGCGGATGGGTTTCTGTAACATCTGAGATACGATTGTAAACGCCGATAAGTTCTTTGTCTGCTTTTGGTAAATATCCCCCGGCTAACATAATATAGAATAAAGCATCCTTTTCCTCAACAAACATAAAATAGCCCGGGTTGCGGACAAGACCACGAACACGAACATAACCCATCTCAACAGGGACAAATACAGAGTCGGATGGTTGAAGCGAAATATCACTTAGTCCCTTGTTACCATGAGCTTCACAAGATATTGGATATCGCACTGTTGAATATCTTCCCTTCTCATCCACCTGAGCTTTTCTGAACAGTACCGTGCGATTCCGTCCAGCATTTTCTGCAAATCCACCAGCAGCTTCGATAAATTTGGGGAGGGTGATATTTGTTGTGAAAGAGTACCTTCCGGGGTGATTTACAGCGCCGAAAATCACAATGTCATTAAACCCGGCAGCATCGGACAGAAGAGGAACAAAAATAATGTCACCGTTAGCAATATGAACATTCTCAGCATCCAAAGTTTCAGCGTCGCGTATGATTTGAACATTTGCCCGATCTCCGTTGCTGCGTAATCCACCAGCAAGATCCAGCAAAATGTCCAGATTATCACCTTGCGTCAATTCTATTTCGCGAGGGAAATTCACTTCACCGACAACTTGAACGCGGTCAGCGGATTTGGAGGGGACATGGACATTGTAACCAGCATAGAGACAAGGGTTACTGGTAATATCTCCAAGAAATTGAGCCCGATCAATATCCACCAAAATATCTTCAGGTCCACCGGAAAATAATATCAACCGTCGGGAACCCGAAGAAATAACTCCTCCGGCGGAATCTATTATCTCTGACACATGTTGCGAAGTATAAGCTGTGTAAAGTCCAGGATTAAGCACAGCTCCATTAACATTAACAGCAATTTTTGACGGATCACTGACAGATATTGCTATTTCTTTGACATTAAAAAGAGATGCCAGCTTTTCCCGAAGAATTAACCGAACCTGAGTTAAAGTTTTTCCCGCCACATTATAAATGGCAAGTGTATTGTCAATTATACCACCTTCGGGATTTACAGTAAGTCTGAGCGGGCTCAAACGGGCATTGATGAAAGTAACATTGAAAATATCACCGGGGCGGACAAGATAGAGATCGGGATCAACCGGATGATCAAAATACCTATAGGTACTAGTCATACCAAGAGATGCGCTATCTCCTGAAGGTGGTGCCACAGCGTTAACTCCCGACACCAACATCAACAGCAGAAAAATTAGTATGTTCAAGAAAAACACAGATTTCAAATTGCGAAATAACTCCATCAATCACACCAAATACAGATTTAAGTGAAAAGAATAGCCAATGTTAGACAGAAAGTCAACTGCAATGAATATCATGTTTTAATCATCGTAAGCTTACGTTTTTTGATACCAATTACAGCTAAGAAGACCAGACTCGCAAGTGAGAGAAACAATCCATAATAAAAATATGGAGATTGGTAGGTCAGCACAACAATCTGGTTCCCTTTATCAAAATCGAACGTTATAAGTCCATCAACCGCATACAGAGTACGGTTATCAGAAGCTTTCCATCCAGGATCGTATCCCATCCCGATTACCATTTGTCCGGGCTTTATGCCATTGAATTCGTAAGTGATAACATTGGGAGTATACTTCCTGTGAATGATCTCAGCTTCACCTTTTGAAACGAACTCAGAATAAACCACACTGTCTGGACCAACCATGCCACGGCTGGGGTAATACGCTGACAGCCATGGAGTTATCAGCGAGCCACGGTTAGCCAAAAAGTTCTCATAAGCCAGCGACTCTTCATCCACAACATTTCGGAAAACTGGTGACCGGTGAACATCGCAAGCGGGCCAGGTGTGCGCACGAGCAAGTATGGGCCAGGCAAAAACAAGGTTAGTACAAACTACAACCGCCATAGCTAACCACAGCACAGTGGCAGACACTTTTCGAAAACGAGTTTTTTCAAAGGAGTGGCGCAGCCAATCAAAACCAAATCCTCCAAGAACAGCCACACTTAATATCACAAACTGAAATGCCCGTCCGGTGCATCTTGCAGATGAAAACCCGGGCAGTTTTGCAAGTAGTGACCATGGCGATAAAAAGCCAAAATCTCCCAAACCCAGAAGTAGGGAAAAAACGGCTAAAATAACCCAGATTATACTCGCCCGAAAACATCGAACTAACACATACACAGCTGACACCACCAAAAATGGTGAAAGATAAGCGCCGTATTCATGCCATGCCCAGTATTGTTCAGGAAAGTTGTGAGCAAACAGGGAGTGCTTGAGACCAAAGAAAATCGAAGTGAGCGCGCTGAGCGGGATGGATTCATTTGGATTGCCAGCCCACTCATTCTGAACCAGATATACAATCATCGGCAGCATCTTTACAGCTGCAAGCCCAAATCCTGTCAGAGTTGCCAAAACAAGATTTTGGAATTCGTAAATTGTTCGGTTTTGAACCGAGCGCAGGCCAATCAACATAAATGAGAATAGCATAGTGTACATTAACGGTATCGCCGCCCCATTACCGAGAATCATCAGAGCCAGCATTACGCCAGCCCAGAAAATACTCAACATTCTATGAGAGTGTTCTACGAATCCATCTTTACTTACTTTCGATGTTTTTACCTGTGATTCTCTTTTGAAGATGCGGTTTCTGCCAGCTCGCAGCACGAAATACAAAAACCATGGCAGGAAGGCATAATGTGTGAAAGGTATATGTCCCTCGGCAAAATGGAGAGCAAAATGAACCGACCCGAAATAGGCTACCGAGGATACAATCGAAACTACAAGTGACATCCCAAGTTTATTAAATAGTTTCTGACTTCCCCAGAATCCAAGAAAGTAGCAGATAAGCACTTGAAGCTTTAGCCCAACAACAGAACCAAACAACAAATACAGAAGAAAGAATGGCGTCAAGACACCTACTTCAGGGTGATGAAACAGGATATTACCCCCGCCCATATACGGATTCCAAAAGGGAAATTGACCGTAGTCAAGAACTGAACTGGCCGGAATAGCAGCAATACAGGTAAACAAGTCCCAATCGCGAATGCCCCAGTTGTGCAGGTTCAGTAAAAACGGAAATGTATAGTAAACAGCCAGCGCTAAGCTGACAATGGGAAAAAGGAATTTTGGCTTTCTAAAGTCCATATCTAATGCTAACTTATTTTATAATGAATGACCATAACAACATTGTAAAATTTCATTATTTGAAAAGTAAAAGTTTTCTCGTTCCTTCTGCCTGTTGGGTAGTTTATATTTTTATCGTTCTGACCGTTTTGAGTGTGGGGGATGTGAAATATACTTCTCTTTCGCGGATGTTGATTCAGTGGGACGGGCAACACTATTTCTCAATCGCTCGTGACGGTTATGAAATGTTTCCATGTCTTGAGGATTCATCTCTTATCTGTGGAACGGTAGGTTGGTTCCCGCTTTATCCAATTGTAGCCGCAACAACCGGGAAGCTACTGTCCTCGTTTGGAATAGAAGAGCGCTGGACTATGATTATCACCAGCCTCTTATCGTTTTGGTTAGCTCTTCTGGCTCTTTTTAGGTTAGTGGAGACAAAGTTTGGCTTGCGTGTTGCCTCGCTGTCAATTGTGGCACTGCTATTGTTTCCGACATCATTTTATTTCGCAACTGCTTTTCCTTATTCCATATACTTGTTCCTTGCAACGCTTGTTTTTCTGACGCTTGAGAAGAAGCAATACTTATTGTCTGCCATTCCGGCGGGTTTGCTGGCAGTAACCTATCCTTCAGGTATTGTAATTGTTTTGCCTTTGTTATGGACACTGGTTGCCAATTGGCACAAACTTAATATGCAAAAACGCTTATCAATTGGGACGGCTATTGCAGCTGTGGGATTAACTCTTGTCCTTTTCTGCACATACTATTGGTGGCAATTTGATGATTTCTTCTTATATTTTCACTTTCAAGCAAAGCCATATTATCGCCACGACATTGCAATTCCATTTGTTACAATTGTGAAATCATTAACAGCGTTACCCTACAATAATCCGGTATTTATAATGGGCATATTCACCGTTATTACAACAATTACTTTTTACCAGCACAAAGTACCGGTATCTTGGCAGTTATTCATGTTCGGCGTGTTGCTTTTTACTCCAACAGCAGGAACAATGGTATGTTATTACCGCCATATAGTAGTAGCGTTCCCTTTGCTTGTGATGGTTGCTCTGTCCGTGCGGTCACGTCGAAAATGGCTGTTACCGTTATATGCTGTTACAAGTATTGTCCTTTCGTGGCTGGTATTTCTAAGAGCCTATAAATTAGGGGAGCTGATGTAATTGAATATAAAATCATATCAAACCACGGTTTTTGAAGTTTCAGTGATACCTCTCAGAATGTTAACGTATAATTGGGAGCAATAATCGAACCGTGATAACGCTACTGTTGTGCCACCATCCTTCAATTTAGCCAACGAAAAAAGATAAGACAACACTGCACTCTGTTGGTATTTCCTGAAATCACTTGCCAGACCTTGCTTCTTTGATTATCATTGTGAAACTTTTCACCATAAAGACTGTCTGTCGACAGTTTTGGTGAGGATTGAAGATGAGGAATAGTAATGAAACATATATTAAATAGAGTGAGCCAACTATGAAAGAGCTACTATCTGGAAACGAAGCGGTTGCCAGGGGAGCTTTCGAAGCCGATGTCAGAATGGCTGTGGCTTATCCGGGAACCCCTTCAACCGAAATCTTGGAGACACTTGCAGCTCGGTATCGTTCGGTGTATTCGCAGTGGTCTCCGAATGAAAAAGTTGCCTATGAGGTAGGCATCGGTTCCTCGCTTGGAGGAGCGCGAACGTTAGTAACAATGAAGCATGTAGGCGTTAACGTTGCAGCTGATCCGTTTATGACCCATTCCTATACTGGCGTCAATGCCGGATTTGTTTTAGTCTCGGCTGATGATCCCGAAATGCACTCATCGCAAAATGAGCAGGATAACCGTTTCTATGCACGGTTTGCCAAAGTACCGATGCTGGAGCCGTCGGATTCGCAGGAATCAAAAGACATGCTCCTTGTAGCGTTAGAAATATCCGAAGAGTTTGACACGCCTGTATTGCTACGCATGACAACCCGCATTTCACATTCAAAGGGTATCGTTGAACTCAGCGAGCCAGTGAAAGTTGAAGGCGAGAAGTTTGTCAAGGAACCAGCCAAATATGTGATGGTCCCCGGCAATGCGCGCAAACGTCATATAGTTGTAACCGAGCGTCTGGAAAAATTCAAAGAGTACACTGAAAAAACACCGTTAAACATCATTGAGAACAACGATTCTAAGATTGGCATTATCACCGGTGGCATTTCTTATCAATATGCCAAAGAGGTTATGCCTGATGCCGACTATCTTAAACTCGGTTTTAGCTATCCACTGCCGATGAAGAAAATCGCAGATTTCGTCAACAACCACGACAGAGTTATTGTAGTAGAAGAACTGGAACCATTTTACGAAGATCAAATCAAAGTCGCAGGACTGAAGGTAGAGGGAAAGAACTTCTTTGGAGTACGGGGCGAACTGTCACCGGGACGTGTGGCAGAAGGATTTAAGAAAGCTGGAGTTCTGAAGGATATCAACATCGCTGAGATTCCAGCTACAAAAGATATGTTTCCCCGCCCGCCAGTGCTGTGTCCCGGTTGTCCGCATCGGGGTGTTTTCATGGGACTTAAGAAACTCAAGGTTGCGGTTACCGGTGATATCGGTTGTTACACACTCGGAGCACTTCCGCCGTTGAATGCCCTTGACAGTTGTATTTGCATGGGGGCTTCAATCGGTAATGCAATTGGTATGGAGAAAGTAGAAGGTTACGAGAAAGGAATAGTTGCTGTCATTGGAGATTCGACTTTTATACACTCGGGAATTACCGGACTCGTTGAAGCAGTTTACAATAAGAGTAATGTAACAATTATAATTCTCGACAACAGCGCAACAGCCATGACCGGTGGACAGCAGCATCCCGCAACCGGATTTACATTAATGGGTGAAAAAACTAATGTTGTAGATATCCCAGCTCTGTGCAAAGCTATCGGCGTTAAGAACTACCGCGATGTTGACCCTTATGATTACGATGCTACCCTGACTGCTATCAAAGAAGAAACAGCAAATCCGGGACCATCCGTGATTCGCACCAATCGTCCCTGCGTGCTGATGCCAAAGCGGATAATGGATGAGCCCTATGTTGTTGACACGGATTTATGCAATGGTTGTTCAGCTTGTTTCCGAATCTCGTGTCCGGCAATCGCCGCATCCGAAGAAACCAATAAGCACGGCAAACCCAAGGCGGTTATCGATACCACACAATGTACCGGCTGTTCGCTGTGTGCTCAGATATGCCCGGTTGACGCAATCGTACTTGAGAGCAAACTCGTAGCTAAAGAGGTGTAACTATGCAGGACAGCAAATACAATATCCTGATAATTGGCGTTGGCGGCCAGGGAGTTTTACTTGCCTCTGAAATCATCTCCGAGGTGGCTATACTGGCTGGATTGGATGTTAAAAAATCGGAAGTACACGGTATGTCACAACGAGGTGGTATTGTCTCTTCGCATGTCAAAATCGCCAAGAAAGTCTATTCACCAACCATAGAGTATGGGCAGGCTGATGTAATAGTAGCTTTCGAACAAGCTGAAGGACTGCGCTCATTGGACTGGATGAAGAAAGATGGTGTTGCTATAGTTTCTAAGACAGTTCTTATACCGGCTATTGTTACATCAACAAAAGCATTTAATTATCCCGACGACCCCATCGCTCAGATGAAGCAGGTTGGTGACAATGTTGTTTCGGTCGAAGCCGACAAAATCGCCGGCGAACTCGGTAATGCGCGTTTGGTAAACACTATCCTTCTGGGTGTATTATCCACTTACGCTCCTTATGATATAGACCTATGGTTACAAGCAATTAAAGCGAGAGTGAAAGAGCGGTTTGTGGATATTAATCTCAAAGCATTTGAACACGGTCGTCAGATTAATAAAGCAGAAATGGAAGCGTAGAGAGAGAATATGTCTGAGAAAATACTAATTATTAATCCCGGTTCAACTTCCACCAAGGTTGCTCTCTTTGAAGGTGAGGTACGGAAGTCTGAAGAGGTAATCCGCCACGATTCCGAAGAGCTGGCTCGGTTCGATAATGTAGCTGACCAGTTTGACTTTCGAATGGAAAGTATCAACCATTGGATTGAATCTCTGCATCTCAAATCGGGAGAATTGAAAGCAATAGTCGGTCGCGGAGCGCCTCTCAAACCACTTGAGGGTGGGTCATATAAAATAAATGACGAGTTACTTGAGGACGTGCAAACAGGAAAATATTCAAACCATGCCTCAAATCTCGGAGTCATTATTGCCTCTCATCTCGGGGAAAGATTTGATGTGCCGTCTCTGATCGCTGATCCAATCACGGTGGATAATTTTACCGATGTTGCCCGAGTAAGCGGTTTACCGGAAATCCCCCGCAAATGTCGGGCGCATGCACTAAATATCAAGGAAGTTTGCAGACGTGAAGCGCAAAAATTGGGGAAAACCCTCGAAACAACAAGCTTCGTTGTTGCTCATATGGGTGGCGGGATTTCGGTTGCCGCTCTCAAGCACGGAAAAATCATCGATGTTAATGACGGTCTTCTTGGTATGGGACCTTTCTCGCCTGACAGAGCTGGAGCGCTGCCAATTGGCGGACTAGTCAAGATGTGCTACTCAGGCGAATATACCGAGAAGGAACTTATAACAAAATTGTCGCGCCAATCAGGATTGATGGCATATCTGGGAGAATCGGATCTGCGCAATGTGGAAAAAATGATATCTTCCGGTGATGATAAGGCAAAACTGTATTTCAGCGCTATGGCATACCAGATTGCTAAAGAGATAGGCATCGCCGCAACTGTGTTGAGTGGAATCTTCGATGCTGTTATATTAACCGGTGGTATGGCGAAATCGGAACAGTTAGTGGCTGAGATTACCAAGTATATCTCATACCTTGGCGATATTCGAGTGGTTCCGGGAGAATTTGAGATGGAAGCACTGGCGGCAGCCGGAGTAAGATACATTAATGACAAAGAAGAATTGAAAATCTATTGATTGAACTATTAACTTAATGACTATGCAAAATAAACCTATTAATTCATTTGACGAACTAATTGCACGAGCGACTGCGATTGCAAAAGAGGGACGTAAGAAAACTGTTGCTGTGGCAGCGGCACAGGATGCCGATGTGATCGGAGCGGTGGCTCAGGCACACGCTGACGGATTTATTGATGCTATCTTAGTTGGCAATGAAACCGCTATCTTGAAGCTCGCTAAGGAAAACAACATTGACATTGGTGAATTTGAAGTAATCAACAAAACAGATATTAATCAGGCGGCTCATCAAGCAGTAAAACTGGCTTCGGAAAAGAAGGCTGATCTGATTATGAAAGGCTTTTTGCCAACATCCGCTCTGTTACGCACTGTCCTCGATAAACAATATGGGTTGCGCGGTAAGACTACATTATCCCATTGCGCCGTGCTTGATATCCCCGGTTACCACAAACTGTTAAACTTCACCGATGGTGGCATGGTGGTTAAGCCTGACCAGGAAGAAAAACTTCAGGTGCTTGAAAATGCCATTACAGTAGGACGAGCGCTTGGTCTTTCGCCAGTTAAAGTGGCTGTTTCAGCGGCGGTGGATCGCATATCGGACAGGATGCCACACACACTCACCGACAATGACTATGTCATTCCAGAGGCTATGAAGAAATTCGAAGACATAGCCATTCAGGGTCCGCTAACGTTCGATCTGGCAACCTCAAGTAAAGCGGCTGGATATTACACAAGCCATGGGCCGGTGGTTGGCGATGCTGATATCTTTCTGGTTGACTCCATTGAAGAATGTAATGTTGTTTCCAAGGCTCTTATCCAGTTTGCCCAAACGGTATTCGCCGGAGTGATAGTGGGAGCAAAAGTTCCCATTTCATTGGTTTCCCGAACCGATACAGTCAAAAATAAGAAAGCTTCTCTGGCTATTGCCTGTGTTTTAGCTGACTACTATGACCAGAGCGAGATTTGGAAAAATTAGGAGCGCGACGCTATGACTTTCAATAAAGATTCTGCTGTTTCCGAGATTAACAGCTTTGACCAAATACACACTCGGGCGCACGAAAAAGCAGCGAAGGATAAACCAAAAGCAGTACTTGTTGACCCTGCCCATAATGACATCTTCAAAGCATTCTCAAAAGCGATAGGTGGTAGTTTGATTGATCCTCTTATAGTTGGTGACAGCTCCACTGTCGAGAAAGCTGCTTCTGAAGCTGGTTTCTCTCTCGATGGTATCCCGTTTTATAATTACTCCAATAATGAATCTGCGGTTGCGACAGCGTGTAGTATGGTTTCGGATGGCAAGGCTGATATCATAATAAGAGGAACCGCTCCCACCGATCAGTTTATCAATGAACTTTTTAGCGATGAGACGAATTTTGTCGGTCGTGGACAATTGCCCTGTCATGTATCAGTAATCGAAGCAGAACAATACCAACAGCTTCTGTTGCTGACAGATGCGGCTGTGATAGCAACCCCTAATCTTAAACAAAAGATTGGTATGGTAAATAACCTTATAGCAGCAGGTCATCGCATTGGAATTGAAACTCTCCGTGTAGCTGTTCTGGCGGCGGTAGAAGTTGTCTATCCTCAAATGCAAGCTACTATCGATGGTGCGGTGTTAGGTAAGATGTCCGAGCGACATCAGATCAAGGGCGGCTTTGTCGATGGTCCGCTGTCATTTGACTGTGCGGTTAATCCGGTAGCGGCCGAGTCCAAAGGGATTACAAAATCTGAGGTAGCCGGTCGAGCTAATGCTATGCTGGCTCCGAATATTGAAACAGCTCATGGCACCTATAAAGCGATGTCGTTATATGGTAACGCCAAGGTTGGAGGCGTCATTTATGGTGGACATGTTCCTGTGGCTCTGGGAGCACGCTCCGATAACGCTGACAACATTTTCAACTCCATCGTTCTTGCTATAATGATGGTTTGAAGATAATAAATTTCTCTGAAAGACAAAAAAGGAAACATCTATTTTCTTAGATAGGGTCTGCTGAATAATTAGTTATTATGTACCACAATCTCCCCGCCTTTGGCGGGCGCGCCCGCCTGTCGAGCGGACAGGTAGCGGGCGGCCTTGTGCTGAAAGTGCGCCGTGGCGTGTCGCCCGTTTCTATACACACACCTGTCTGCGACAGGCAGGGCGGAGACAAGCCCCGCTGCTACGCGAGCTGACGTGCCT
>JAYEIF010000122.1:0-14743 GCA_034659895.1 Candidatus Zixiibacteriota bacterium | reverse complement strand
AAGCCTTTTAAGCTATTTATAACAAAACCCTTTCACTTGAAACAATACAAAACATGCTTATCTATTTATGAACAAAGAACTTACCCGCCTGTCGAGCGGACAGGTACTTTATTCAGCAGACCCTATTATAGAAGGATGACCAGTTTTCCTATATGTGAGTTCCCATCCTCATCCTCAACTATCCAGTAGTACAATCCGGATACAACTGCCTGTGTATTGCGCGAGACAAGGTCCCATTCATGGTAAGATGATGTTGGGTCGGATGGGTTTCTGTCGTGTTCCATCTCACGTATCAAATCGCCATCGAGAGAAAAAATACTAATCTTGCAGTGTGGCGGAAGATTAGCAAAGGTAATAATGCGTACTCTTTCGCGTGATCGATCTTGCTGTCCACGCCCTTCCAGTCCGTAAACCCGATACCAAGCATCCTGGCGATATGGATTGGGAAAGACATATACATTGTCCACTTCGTTAGCCTTGGGATCCCATGTGTTATCAGGATAGACTCGTTTAGCGGACAACACGATAGAAGACTCCAATGATTGCAGTTTGGTTTTAGGCGATCCAACATCAAATGCTGTGGCGCTAACATAGTATGGAACATTTGGAAGAAGGTCCTCTATCAGAAATTCATATTCATAGTATTTAGGGTAACCGTCATCTGTCAGCTCATCTGGCGTGAAATTTTCGAGAGATTTCGGTGGAGGTTGATCGGGATATATTTTCCGTATAGGTGAGGAGCTGCCTAAAATTGACTGGTTGTAATCGTGCTTGGTAAAAAAGAAGATAGAATCTTCGGGAAAGTCTGGGTGTACATAGGGAGAAAGGCGGGTATAACTAAGAGGATCAAACAGTGAATCATTACAAGGATTCGATGAATAACTGTATAAGCAACGCAGTTCTTTCATCGTGAAGGGATTATCCATAATCTGAAAGAAGTTGATCTCATTGTGCTCATGAGTCCATGTATGTTTGTCGTAGTTTTCATGGTCATAGGACGCAAGCATCGAAAAACTTTTCTCTCTATCATCGCGTCCGATATAGATACGATATCCTTCGAAATCAATCTTATCTGAGAATACGTCAGGTGTTGTCTCTGACCGAAGGCCGTTGAACCGTACTCGTATTCCGTTGTGCGTTGGATAAAGCCACATATCGGGAGCTGGAGGTGGAGATGCGGCACAAAGGTCAGGGGTCCCATCGCCTTCATAGTAAACGGTCTCAGTTTCGCAAATATGGAATTTGCCAGAATAGCCGTCACCATCAGTATCCACCCCCGGGATGTCATATACTCGTTCTGCAACGGTGGCATTTTGGATAAGTCCGGAGAAATCAAGATTTGCTTTGAATTCGTTTGGATTGCAGTTTCGCACTAGATTGGAGTAGTAATTCCAGTTGTCAGTATGCAAGTTTTCACCAGCGACAAAAGCAACCGGAACGACAATTTCTGAACCCGGCGACATATCAAACGGTCCTATGGAAAGAACATATTGCATGTCAAATCCTCTGGTAACTTTACGCGCTATATTGGGACTTGGCATAATCCACGTATGATCCACTGGTTGGATTTTCTGAGCATACATTGGATCGTAATCTATCATTTCATTACTTAGCATTGAATACTTATTACGATCACCATAAGGAGTGCCGTATCCGTTACCCATATAGCGGTAGTTACCTTTAGCCTGCGGGCCGAAATCGTAGGTCGAGGAATAATTGAATGACCACCAATTAAAACCAACGTGACGCCCCGAAAGGAACGAGCCCAACAAACACAGAGCTGCTGCATGTGGAACTACAAATTCTCCATTGCTGTAATCGCCGTCGTTATCGGCGGTCCAAGCTGTATTTATCGTGTCATTATAAGTGCACCCCTTGTAAGTTCTCTCTGTGGTCTCAAGGAATCCGCCGATATCATCAGACCCACCTGCATTTGATTTACGCCCGTAAGGATCAGGTGGTCGGGTTAGGTCAATTCCTCCGCTGTGGATATCAATATCCAAAAAGACACCGACGTAAAGATCATTGAGGTGGTTTTTGCCTATATTTTCAATTGTGTATTCGATTATTGTCCAATCGTCAGCATAAGCATGAGACCATGAAAATGAACGCTGGGTTACCTTTACTCCCAAAGGTCGGTGCATTCGGTGGTCTATGGCATCGTACGAAGGATTTGGAACACCAGTGGTGAACGTATCAGCATAGACACAAATATAATCAAGCTCTGAAATGGCGCCAGCGTATTCATCAGAATGTGGATCAAGGCTGGATCGACGAATCATAGGACTTATCGGATGGAATTCACGAGCCTGATTATTGGTTTCTGCTCCAACACTTACCAGAGTGTCGTTTTTAACCACAGCGCCAATCCAAATTCCCCCCTTATAGAGACAGGAATTGCCGCTCCCTTTTGGATACTCACCATATTTAACACGCTTCCCTGAGAAACAGTCAAGCGTTACACCATTGTTTTCACCAATACTCACCATCCCAAAATTGGTGATGCCAAACACCAGTTTGCCAATATCATGAGTCCCAATACAATAAAGGGAAGAGGCCGACTGGTTGATAAAATCCTCTTTTTCTATTTCTGTTCGTTGGGCAAAAGCTGTACTGGTGATTAAAAAACATATTGTTAGAAAAATCCAGAGCAATTTATATTCCGGTTGACTGAACATAGCTGAATTACAATTTACCTCGCACTAATATCAATGAGCATCCTTATTTTTAGTCACATAAAATAGTTGGAAACTCCATCTTAGACAAGGACATTTACCTATCCCCCGCCTTCTTTTTGGTGAATACAATATCATTTTGAAAGATATTGTGGAACTGAACTTTACGAGCTTACATTGAATCGTACTGCTGCATTTGTTGCGTGTTAGATTACTACTATGTATACTACGATTATACTTGATGTAATTTGGAGGATTTGCTATGGCCAGTCCTACATTGGCGGTGGATACTGTCATTGTGTATCCTGATGGAGACGTTATTCTAATTGAGCGCGGATTTGGACCATTTAAGGGTTCCTGGGCGCTTCCCGGTGGTGGAGTTGAAATTGGCGAGACAGTTGAGCAAGCGGCGGTGCGTGAAGCGAAAGAAGAAACCGGACTGGACATAAAACTCGATTATCTGATTGGGGTGTACTCGGACCCAAAACGTGATCCGCGAGGTCATACGGTGTCGATTGTTTTCCGTGCTACACCTGTCGGAGGTGAATTGCAAGCAGACACCGATGCGGCTAAAGTAATCAGGACAGGTGATTATCTCAATATGTCATTGGCTTTTGATCATGACAGTATAATCAGAGACGCCATGAAGTAAAATGATTTGCACTCTTGACGCCTGAGGCGTAATCGCTTATACCTGTTGACATGAAAATTATTCGCTCAATAAAAAGTATGCAACGCATGGCGCGCCAGATTGCCAGCGAAGGGAAAACAATCGGCTTGGTGCCAACAATGGGAGGTCTTCATGAAGGACACCTGTCACTTATCCGTCGTGCAGCCCAAAAAGCAGATGTGGTCATCGTTAGCATATTTGTTAACCCAACCCAGTTTGCACAGGGAGAAGATCTTAGTAGTTATCCTCGTGATGAAAAGAATGATAGAAACAAAATCCGTTTATCTGGCGGGGATATAGTTTTTATTCCAAAGGCTATCGATATTTATCCAGAAGATTATCAGACTTATGTAACAGTCGAGAAGTTGACTAGAACTCTTGAGGGGAATAGCCGTCCAACGCATTTCCGAGGTGTTACCACAGTTGTGGCGAAGCTGTACAATATCTGCAGTCCGGATGTAGTAGTTTTCGGAGTGAAAGATTACCAGCAAGCAATTGTGCTGAGACAAATGACAAAGGATCTCGGGTATGCGGTAAAATTCATTATTTCTCCTACGGTTCGCGAGCCAGATGGTCTTGCGATGTCATCACGCAACGCCTATTTTGATGATAATCAGCGTTCTGATGCGCTATGCCTTTACTATGCGCTTAAGAGCGCAAAGAATATGGTAAGGTCTGATATCACCAGTGTTGGCAAGATTGAGAAAGAAATGAGAGCGGCAATCAAAGCAACCTGCTCTACGGCGGAGATTGACTATATTGCTTTTACTGATTTCTCAACTCTGAGGCCTGTAAAAAAAATTACCAAAGGGACAATCTGCTCGCTGGCAGTTGTGATTCACAATATCCGCCTTATCGACAATATGAAACTGGCATAGATTTTAAGGAAATTCCTAAAGTAAATGCCATAGTTGCAATTTCGTTATGCTGGCTATCGGTTTGCTCAATCCAGAATGGTATTTGATAATATTCCATCTACAAAACACTTTCCTTTCTTGTGATAAAGTCCTATAGTTCAAAACTATGATTGACAAACGCACTGACTACATTAGCTGGGAAGAGTATTTCATGGCTATTGCCAAGCTATCAGCCAAACGGTCCAAAGACCCAAACACTCAGGTTGGAGCTTGCATTGTCAATGTGAGCAATCGGATTATCGGGATTGGCTACAATGGTTTCCCTGTCGGTTGCTCTGATGATGAACTCCCATGGGGACGCGATGGGGATTTTTTAGATACCAAGTATCCCTATGTCTGCCATGCTGAGATGAATGCTATCACAAATGCTTCCAACAAGCCGGAGCTCGAAGGTGCTAAGATGTATGTTTCATTATTTCCTTGTAATGAGTGTGCTAAACTTATTGTTCAGGTTGGCATAAAAGAAGTAGTTTACCTGTCAGATATGTATCATGAAAATAGTGTTTTCGTTGCGGCTCGGCGAATTTTCGACATGGCCGGCGTAACATATCGACAACTTCATCCTGCCCATACGGATATTGAGTTAAAACTGGAATAATTTTCAAGCTGGGATAGCTTTTCAAGCTGGAATAGCTTTTCAAGCTGGAATAGCTTTTCAAGCTGGAATAGCTTTTCAATGTCAAGCTGACAAGGCGGCTTGTTCTACCTGTCGGTGTGTTGAAAAACACGGTCATCGTTTCCATGAGGACGGAGACAAGCCCCGTCCCTACGCGATTTGAGAGTATAATCCCGCGTAGCGGGCGGCTTTATGCTGACGTGCCTGTCGGCGCACAGGAAGTGCGCCGTGGCGTGTCGCCCGTCCCTCGACCATATTCATAACAAACTGATTGCTTTCATACTTTTTTAACATCCCCCTTCGCTCGGGATGAGACTTATACTACATTGTCATTTCTGCGAACGCAGGAATCCAGCAGGCATTGCCTGTCATATTTGTCTGTACACTGGACCCCAGCTTTCGCTGGGGTGACAAGTAAAGCGGCAATAAGGCAGATTTGCCTTCAAACCTGCAATTTTCTAAATGATTCCTTTACTACATTGTCATTCCTGCGAACGCAGGAATCCAGCAGGCGTTGCCTGTCCAGCAGGCATTGTCTGTCCAGCAGGCATTGTCTGTCCAGTCCGCCTAGGCGGATTGCCCTGCTGGACCCCAGCTTTCGCTGGGGTGACAAATCTATTTGGCTGGGATGTTTTCAATGTCAAGCCGACAAGGCGGCTTGACATACCTATCTGCTTCCGGCCTTGCGGAACTCGTCTCAGATTACTCCAGTGAAAAGATCGAGACGGGAGTCCCTTTTCATCAAGTATTTCCCCCCTACTCGTTCACCTTGTTCTTATCCACATAGGTTTGGATAGCCTCCAGTAGATTTATGGGAATAGGGAACACCAATGTTGAGTTTTTCTCGGCGGCTACTTCGGTCATGGTTTGCAGAAATCGAAGTTGCATAGCGTTTGGAGCAGTAGCGATAACTGTTGCCGCATCAGCCAGTTTTTGGGAAGCCTGAAACTCGCCCTCGGCGTGAATAACCTTGGCGCGTCGTTCACGTTCCGCCTCAGCCTGCCGCGCTATGGCGCGTGTCATCTCCGGTGGCAGGTCAACATTTTTGACCTCTACTACACTTACCTTAATACCCCATGGCTCCGTTTGTTCATCGATGATTTGCTGAAGTTCGGCATTAATCTTATCCCTGTTGGTAAGTAAGTCGTCCAGATCTACTTGACCAAGTACCGAACGTAGAGTAGTCTGCGCAATCTGCGAGGTAGCTTCAAAATAATTAGCCACCTGAACAATAGCCTTATTGGAGTCAAGTACCTGAAAATACAGCACAGCATTTACCTTAACCGAAACATTATCCTTCGTAATTACATCCTGTGGCGGAATATCATAAGTGATGATACGCAGATCTACCCGGACCATCTTATCAATAATCGGTATTAGAAGGATTAGCCCCGGTCCTTTGGTATCTATAAGCCGTCCAAGTCGAAATATAACTCCTCGTTCATACTCCTTAAGGATTTTAATCATATTAAACAGGAGTATGAGACCAAAGAAAATTAGTATGAACAGTAATGCTGCTTGCATATTTTCCTCCCGGTTTATGTTTCTATTTTTTTCACTTTAAGCGTAAGTTTATCCATTCCTATAATTTTAACTTTATCACCCTCATTTAATTTTTCAAACGTTGTTACCTTCCATAAAGCGCCGTCAACATATACCATCCCATTGGTTCGTACTTCAGCCGTTTTACCGATCATACCTTTCTCTCCAGTCGATGGTTGGCGTTGTGCGGCTTTAATCACAAGGTAAGAGGCAATAGCGGCTACGATTCCGATGATAACAACAACAGCAACCAGAACCGACAGGGATATTTGCAGATTTGGATCAGCAGTATCTATCAACATAAGCCCTCCAAAGAACAAAGAAATCACGCCACCTATTGTGAGAATACCATGGCTAACCACCTTAATTTCGGCTATAAAGAGTATAATAGCCAGAACAATCAGTGCAAGGCCTGCATAGTTTATAGGCAAAGCCTGAAATGCATAGAATGACAGGATAAGACAAATCGCACCAACTACACCTGGAAGTATTGTGCCGGGGCTGTATAGTTCCAGTACAATTCCAAGACTGCCAAGCGAAAACAGAATAAATGCAATGTCGGGCTGAGTGATTATTTTTAATATCTTGTGCACAAGTGTGATTTCCAATGTTACAACCCGCGTACTGGCAAGATTCATTGTTCGTGTTTCTCTTGGAAGCTTAATTGTTTGCCCATTAATCTGACCAAGCAAATCGTCAAGATTCTTAGCGCGGAACTCAATAACGTTTAGTTCCAAAGCTTCCCTGTCGGTTATTGATACCGATTCACGGACAGCATTCTCTGCCCACTCAGCATTTCGTCCATGCTCTTCGGCAGCGGCTCTGATTTGCGCTACGGCATCATTGGTGATTTTTTCCTGCATTACCGAGTCAATTTCTTTTCCTCCGCCCGAGACCGGATGTGCCGCACCGATGTTTGTCGAGGGAGCCATAGCTGCAAAGTGCGAAGAGTATGTCATATACACACCCGCTGATCCAGCCCGCGCTCCTGATGGAGCAATATACATACATACTGGTATATGTGAATTTAAGATGTTTTTACAGATCGACCAAGTTGGTTTGGTGAATCCACCGGGAGTGTCCAGAAATATCACTAACAATTCGGCGTCGTTGTTCTCGGCTTTCTCGATTGCTAACTTTATACGGTCGTTCGTTACGGTGCCAATAGCGCCATTGATTCTTATCGTATAAACTAACGCTTCGTATGTTGAGTCTGCAGAATCCTTGTGTGTAGTGTCTGATAATGTTTTAGATGTACTGTCATCTGAAATAGTAATTGATTGATTTTCTTTTGCCGCATAGGTAGAAATAACAAAGGTTGAGAAAAGTAACCAGATAATCGCCGTAATAATCATTCTTAATCTCATAGAAATAATATCACTAGTTGCAATGCGAAAGTCAAACAAATCAAATTAGAAATAAATACTTGACAAATAATATTAAATGTCGATATTGATAACTAAATAGTTAGTTTAACTGTATGGTTAATTTATATGCCTACTGGTTCGAATGAAAATAATTCAGAGGACACTCAATCCACCTTGAGTAACTCAAAAAAGGACATCCTTGAGGCCGCTCTCGATGAATTCGCACAGTATGGAATGACAGGAGCGCGGGTTGATCGCATCGCTAAAAAGGCAGGCATCAACAAAGCTATGATATATTACTATTTTTCTTCAAAAAAGAATCTTTACCATGAGATTATTACATCTACCTTTGCTGAAACACTGTCAGCTTTCAGGGTAAAGATTGAAAATGCTGACCGGCTTGAGAATGTATTGAGTACGTTTTCCGATTCGTACGCACGAACTTTTACTCGTTCACCTAAAATGTCACAGCTAATTCTGCGCGAACTAGCAGATCCAGAGAGCGATGCGTTAAGCCATTTTGCCGACACAATTTCTCAGTCTGGAATGTCAGAGATGATTATTCGTCTTTTCAGAGAGGGCATAGAGGATAAAACCCTTCGCCCGATTGATGCTCGTCAGGCTTGGTTTTCATTTATAACTATGAACATTGGCTATTTTCTGATGTCTTCTATTGCTGATCGAGTGCTTGATATAACTGACCGTGAGCGATTTATAGAAGAACGTCAGCAGGCGGTTGTGGACCTTTTTCTAAATGGAGTGAAAACACGATGAACTTTCGGTTCTTTTCACAGGCAGGTATTTTTCTATTTGTGATTTATATGCTGGTTGCACAATCAAGTATGTCACGAGACCTTGGTTTGCAGGAAGCTTTTAATCTGGCAGTAGAACATTCTCATCAACTGAAAAAAGCCCGCGCTGATAGGATGGCTTCAGAGGAAGCTTTCAACATAGCTAAATCTGAGCGATACCCGACTGTTTCAGCCTCTGCCATTGGATTTTATAACTCTGAAGTGCCATCGTTGAATATGGATTTTGGCACATTCTCTTTTTCTCGTGATATGGGGACACATGAAAACTACCAGACAGATTTTCGCCTTGCTATGCCTGTTTTTACTGGAGGAAGACTCTCCGGTGGAATTAAAGCCGCAGACGCTGTAAACGGACTTAACCACGCTCTGGAACAGATGCAGATAGATGCCATTTATTTGCTGACGCGAGTTACATATCTGAAACTGTATCGTGCTGATAGAAGCGTAGATGCGGCACAGTCATCGTTAGAGCGTATCAAGCTGACACAAACTGATGTCAAAGCTTTGTTCACCGCTGGAGCTACAGATTCAGTTGATTTATTAGAGACAAAACTTGGCGTAACTAAGGCTGCTTTCCACTTGACAGCGGTAGAGCATGAACGACGATCAATAGAAATAGAGTTAAAAGTTCTGCTGGATCTTCCCTTGGATCAAGAGTTGGAGTTAGTAGATACCTTGCCCAAGCCAGTTATCGAAGATTTTGTCCAATTGGTGGATACAAAACCACAAATGCTTGCCGCTCAAGCTAACATTGGTCTGAATCGTGCCAAGGTCCAGATATCGCGGTCTGCACTTACTCCGACATTGTCTGTTTTTGCAGGATATTCTTATGGCAAGCCGAACCTCGATCATTTTAATAATAGCTGGAACGATTATTGGACATTCGGAGGACAGCTTAGTTGGTCATTCAATTTTGGTATGCAGACAGCGCATGAAATTACAAAAGCTAATTGGGGATTGAAAGCTTCACTTCGAGAACGTAATCGCATAGAGGAGGAGCTAAGCCGTGATAGTGAACTGGCGCAGAAGAAACTTCTGTTTGCCTTTGAGCATTACACTACTGCCAAATTGCAGTATCGGATTTCTTTGGACAATTACCGTTTGGCGCAAGCAAGCCATCGGGAAGGCGCTCTGTCTTCGAATCGTCTTATTGAAATTGAAACAGCTCTTGCTGAATCGGAATCATCTGTTGCGGCGGCATTGGCTGATTTCTATATCGCTCAGTCAGTTTACTATAATGCAATTGGATCGGATAAACTCAAGAAAGGTTTCTAATATGAGATACGCTGCATTTATAATATTGTTATTTCTTTCACTCAACGGCTGTTACTCCAGCGACGAGGGTATCGGAGGTTCAGGATTTATAGAGACAACAGAGGTTGTAATTTCATCTGAGACATCCGGCAGAGTGATTAAGACAACATTTGATGAAGGAGATAATATTGCTAAAGGCGACACGCTGGCGGTGATTGATCCCACACGAATTCAGTTGGAACTGGCATCTGCCAGTGCTGGTCGCAAGGTTGCACTTGCAAATCTGAACACAGCCCGTATTAAAGTTGAGAAAGCACGCCAAACAGAAAAGTATACTCTATCGGAAAAGGAACGTGTCTCTCAATTGGTCAAATCCAGTACTGCTTCCCGCAAGCAATATGATCGTGCAGAATACGAACACAAGGTTGCTATGATAGGGTTCCAATCTGCTGAGGGAGCTGTTGCTTCACTGGAAGCACAGTTGACAAAGATAGACGCCGATCTCGCCCGTCTTGAGCGTCAACTTGAAGATTGCTATCCGACAGCCTGTATTTCAGGTACAGTAACAGAGAAACATATTGATAAAGGTGAACTTCTGATTCCGGGTCATGCAATAATTACAATTGCTGTTCTTGATACGGTGTGGGTTAAAGTGTACCTGCCGGTGAATGATTTCTCGACAGTAAAAATTGGAGATAATGCAAACGTTGATACGGAAGCCGGACAAACATACAAAGGGAATGTTATCTGGACATCAGATGAGGCTGAGTTCACGCCAAAGAATGTCCAGACAAAAAAATCGAGAGCTAATCTTGTTTACGCTGTTAAAGTACAGATACCGAATATCGATGGCGCACTTAAGATTGGCATGCCTGTTTATGTAACTCTTGGAGAATAATGTTTTTTCTTGAAGTATCGCATTTACAGAAAGCTTACAATTCTGTACCGGCGGTCAATGATTTCTCTCTCTCGCTGGACAAAGGTAAGATATATGCTCTGGTAGGTCCGGATGGCGCTGGTAAAACCACTATAATTCGAACCCTATGTAATCTGGTTCGGCCTGATAAGGGAACGATAGTAATCGACAATATGGATGTATTTTCACAGTTTGATATGATAAAGCCGCTACTGGGTTATATGCCGCAGGTTTTTTCTCTCTATCCGGACCTGAGTGTTGAGGAAAACCTTGTATTCCATGCCGGCATTTATGGTGTGATGGGAGATAAATATCGGACACGGAGAGACGAGATGTATCGTTTTTCGCACCTTAAGCCGTTTGCTAATCGTCGCGCCGGCGATCTCTCAGGGGGTATGAAGCAGAAGCTGGCGCTGTCGTGCGCACTGATGCACGACCCCAGCCTGTTGGTGCTTGATGAACCAACTACTGGTGTTGATCCTTTGTCTCGGAGTCAGTTTTGGGATGTCTTA
Source organism: Candidatus Zixiibacteriota bacterium (assembly GCA_034659895.1). GTDB lineage: Bacteria > Zixibacteria > MSB-5A5 > GN15 > FEB-12 > B120-G9. The sequence continues at coordinate 3,462 of JAYEIF010000122.1, read as the reverse complement.
TTGCGACTAAAAACACAGGGGGTAGCCATTCTTTTGACTACACCATATATGGATGAAGTAGCTCGTGCTGATAACGCTTGTTTTATTTTTGAGGGGCGAAAAATGGCTGAGGGGTCTCCAGATGAATTAGTCCGAATCTTCGATGGTAGTGTGTTCTTTATCAATATCACGCCTGATGCTCGCACCATTGAACGCCTTAATAATATCGAAAATGTAAGCGCTACTCGTTTCGGAGCAGGATTGCATCTATACTTACCATCCGATCATTCACCAGAGCAGTATCGCGTTGAACTAACATCGGTAGGAATCAACCCATCGATTGCAGAACCGATCGAACCTGACCTCGAGGATTGCTTTATTCAAATGATAGAGAAAGCTGTATGAACCCATCAGCAGTAGAAATCGAACATCTATCTCGAAGTTTTGGGTCATTTACAGCGGTAGATAAAATTACATTAAATGTGAGTGTTGGAGAAACTTTCGGTTTTCTTGGGGCAAACGGCGCTGGTAAAACCACGACTATCAGGATGCTGTGCGGGCTGTTATTGCCAACTGAGGGTAAAGGGAAAGTAGCTGGGTTCGATGTCTATCGGCAATCGGAGCAAATAAAGCGAACTATTGGTTATATGTCGCAGAAGTTTTCATTGTATTCGGATCTTACCGGACGTGAAAATCTGAACTTCTATGGAGCGGCTTATGGTTTGAGTCGATCCCGCACTAAGGTGGGGATTGCCGAGCTGTCTGACCGACTTGAATTACATGAGTTTCTTGATCGTCCTTCATATACTCTGCCTACCGGATGGCGACAGCGGCTGGCTCTGGGTGCGGCTCTTCTGCATAAGCCGAAAATTCTCTTTCTTGATGAACCAACAAGTGGAGTAGATCCGATATTTCGACGACGATTCTGGGCGTTGCTGTATGATTTGGCAGAGGAGGGTGTTACAATCTTTGTTACTACACACTATATGGATGAAGCGGAATACTGCGACAGAATCTCAATAATGCATCAGGGTCGAATTGTCGAAATGGGCAAGCCTTTTGAAATTGTCCGGAATCATCATCAAACCAATCTGGAGAATACATTCATTTCTCTGATTTCCCAACAGGATGATAATAATGCGTAAAATTGCGCTCATTGCTCGCAAAGAGTGGTTTCACATCCTGCGCGATCCGCGTTCGCTGGTGATTATTATTGTTATGCCAATCATGATGACTTTTCTCTATGGATATGCTATTAACATGGATATTGAGAATATCATTCTGGCAGTTGCAGATTATGACAGGACTCCCATGTCGCGTGATTTGGCAGGACATTTCTACCATTCAACATATTTTAGTGAACCATCGGTGTCAGTTGATATAACCGATCCTGAAGCTCTGCTTCGATCCTCTGAGGCGCATGCTGTTCTCATCATCAAATCCGGTTATGCAAAGGCATTACGCAACGGTGAACATTTTTCACTTGGAATGTTGATTGATGGTTCTGATAACAATATCGCCGCCGCCGCTCAGAGTTTTTCCCAAGCTGTTCTTGGTCGAATAATGACATCAAATATGCCATCAGGACGACTGATACCGGGGATTACCATTTCACATCAGATTCTGTATAACCCTGATCTTAAATCCGCACATTTCTTTGTGCCAGGTCTTATTGCTATTATTATGGTAATGATTTCCGCTCTGTTGACATCTGTAACAATTGCGCGAGAAACGGAAACTGGCACAATGGAGCAACTTCTCACTGCGCCGGTAAAACCGGTGCATGTCCTGTTGGGAAAATTGTTGCCGTATATCGTAATCGCTTTCGCTGATGCTTTGATAATCATCGTTTTAGCCCGTATCGTTTTCAGCGTACCATTTGTTGGATCGCCTTTGTTGATGTTAGGCTTTGGCTTGATTTATATCATAACCGGATTATCTATCGGGATAGTTATCTCTACCCTTGTAAATACTCAGCAATTGGCAATGATGTTTGCCTTGATTGCAACTATGTTGCCGTCAGTCATGCTGTCCGGTTTCATTTTCGCCATTAAAAATATGCCGATTGCGCTACAAGTATTCAGTTACATTATACCAGCAAAATATTTTGTGACTATTATTCGTGGGATTATGCTTAAAGGGGCAGGGATCGAAGTTTTGGCAATCAACGGACTGTATATGTTGGTCATCATGGTTCTATTGCTTTCAATAGCAATCTGGCGTTTCTCTAAGAGGATAGTCTGATGCGCACATTGGCAGGGTTGATACGCAAGGAATTCATTCAGATTTTCCGTGACCACAAGATGGTAGTGATGATCTTCATTACTCCAATTCTCCAGTTAATTATCTTTGGGTATGTAGCCAATATTGAAGTTAAACTCATTGATTTGGATATTTACGATTATAACAGGACTCAGGACTCGCGGGAATTAGTCGTTGCTTTGAAGGCTGGTGAATATTTTGTTCCGCAATATCCGAATGGCTCTCTGTTTAATATCGAAGAGCGATTTAGAGAGGGAGAAACAGAGATGGCATTGGTAATACCAGAGGATTTCTCGCAGAGATTAGTTGCTAACCGACGAGCCGAATTGGGTCTTATTGCCGATGGTTCCAATTCCAACATGGCGGCTATCGGATTGGGTTATGCATCTCAAATTGTTAATCGATATGCACAAGACAAACTAAAGGTGAACCCACCGCTGGATATCCATTACCATGTATTTTACAACCCTGAGATGGAGTCTGTTTACTTTATGGTTCCGGGTATTCTGGTGGCGCTGCTGACTATGCTAACAGTTATGCTTACCTCCATGGCAATCGTCAGGGAACGAGAGTATGGTACTTTGGAGCAACTAATGGTTACTCCAATGTCTACTCCAGTGTTGCTTCTGGGAAAGATTCTTCCTTTTGCATTTTTGGGGTTATTTGAGATGTTCATTGCTTTGACAATGGGGATACTCTGGTTTTCTGTCCCATTTGCAGGCTCCCCGGTTTTGTTGTTTTCTTTAGCTGGTTTATATCTGCTGACCACGCTTGGGATGGGATTATTCTTTTCAACAGTAACATCAACACAACAGCAGGCAATGTTCTTTGCCTGGTTTTTCTTTGTATTTGCTCTGCTTACATCCGGCCTTTTCACTCCAGTTGCCAATATGCCACAGTGGATGCAATACATTACTTACATCAATCCAATGCGGTTTTTTCTTAACATAACAAGAGGAATAATGATGCGTGGAGCGGGACTTGCTGATTTATGGAGAGACATCATCATTCTCGCTATCTATGGGATTACAATTTTCACATTCTCGGTTTTACGTTTCACCAAGCGAATAGTCTGAAGAGTGTCGGTGACTATGATAGGGTCTGCTGAATAAAGTACCTGTCCGCTCGACAGGCGGGTAAGTTCTTTGTTCATAAATAGATAAGCATGTTTTGTATTGTTTCAAGTGAAAGGGTTTTGTTATAAATAGCTTAAAAGGCTTG
>JAYEIF010000121.1:0-14760 GCA_034659895.1 Candidatus Zixiibacteriota bacterium | reverse complement strand
CGGCGCACTTCCTGTGCGCCGACAGGCACGTCAGCTCGCGTAGCAGCGGGGCTTGTCTCCGCCCTGCCTGTCGCAGACAGGTGTGTGTATAGAAACGGGCGACACAAGGCCGCCCGCTACGCGAATTGGAGATTGTGGTACATAATAACTAATTATTCAACAAGCCCTAAGTATTATAGTTTCCAACGTCTATGAGTCCACATCCACTGATCGGGATATTGTCGAATGCCTTCCTCAAAGAATTTATTACACTCGATAGTAAGGCGTTGAATTTCATCCTTAGGATCACTGTCATTACGTGGATAAAGCGGTTTGCCTGCAATCACTACATGGCGGTCATACCGTTGGCGACGCATGAGAAAGGGCAGAATCGGACTTCCGATTTTAACAGCAAATGTTGCTGGTCCTTTAGCTGCAGCCGCTTTTCGCCCAAAAAAGTCAATAGATAGACCATCACCTGTATGTTGGTCTGCCACCAATCCTACCAAATGATTAGCGCGAAGAGCTTTATATACACCGCGAATGCTGGATTTTAAGGGGATTATCCCTACTCCCATAGCACGACGAAAATCGTTGAACAAACCATCAACCTTAGCATTGTGTTGAGTACCAACCAAGAAATCCATAGGATAACCCAAACACCCAAACCAAGCGCCAAGCATCTCCCAGCAACCGAAATGTGCTGTTGTAATAATTCCACCGTGCCCTTTTTCAAGAGCTTCGCGCAGATAATCCTCACCATCACCAACAACAATATCGAGAACGTGCTGTTGACTTGTTTTTCCAAAACGAGAAAATTCCACCAGTGAACGCCCAATGTTCTTGAAAACATTTTTAACGACGGCATCCATCTCTTTGTCGGTAAGAGTGATCCCAATCGCCTTTCGCAGATTCTCATGCGCTATGCGACGACGAGAAGTTGACAATAGACGAACAAATGAACCAAGACCGGCACCAAAGGAATCAGCCATGTGAGATGACATCATTCGAGCCAGCCGTACACCTGTCAAGGTGGCAACATATTCTAAATTATGGCTTAATGAAGCCATGGTTCGTCGTCGTCAAGCTGCTCCGGATTATCAGGGTCACCATAGTCAAAATCGGTGGATTGCAGTTTTTCTTCTTCTTTCCATTTTTTGTAGTACTGGCGTCGCTTGTGATATTTCAAAAAGCCACCAATTACCACAATAATGGCTAAACCTAACCATAAATACATAGTGTTTGTAAATAATGTTACAATGTTATAGTGTTCACTTAGATATATTTCAACTTCATCTTCGAATTTACTGTAGCTCGATCCGGTAGCGGCAATCATAGCTTTGTCAATCGACTTACCAGCGGCTATTTTATCAAGGAAACGGTTAACGGCATTGATACCGTACTCATCATAGAAATACCTGACTGTCAGATAAGATTGTGCGTAGGCTACATGTGCCTTATCCTCATTAAAGCGATTTACTTCCTCAATATCAGGCAAATCCAAAAATTTACCAAATACTGCTGCTTTACTCATAGATAAATTGTCTGCCCAACCCCATTCAGTTGAAGTCCTCATTGCCATACCCTCATCGAACCATCGCGGCGGACGGTAGAAACCACAACGACTGGCAATTACCAGATGGGTGTATTCATGGGCAAGTAGTTCCGCCAGGGACTTGCCGACATTAAATTTGTCGGGCGACTTAATCGCAATCAATTGACGTGGCGGATACGCTACAGCAGCTCCCCAATCAGGAAAGCTCCCGTGAATAAGTCTCTTGAAGTAATCAATATCATCAATGATATATACCTTTGCTTTGTAGTCCAGCGTGTCATGTAATAACTTTCCCAACATCAGCCTGGTTTGATTCAGGATACTGTCAGATAATCCAATATAAGCTGGATTATCAAAATAGAAGATAAAGTGTGACCGCTCAATTGGCTTCGGTGGCTGGTATTTATTTGCCCACGTTGTCGCAAAAATTGCAACACTTAACACCACAAATATCAACCAGCTCTTAGTATTCATCATTTTCATAAATTAACGTCAAACAACTTCTATTACAATAGTACGATTAATATCATAATCGGCAATTAATTGTTAAATTGCAATTGATTTGATAAAGTCTTTGAATAACATAATCTTAGACCTAAAGCCCAACGAGTTTTTTGAGTCTTTGCACTTCCACACTAGACAATTCCCGCCAGTTGCCAGGTTGTAAACCTTTGACTGTCAATTTGGCAAATTCCACTCGTCTTAGCTTGAGAACCCGATTACCAACAGCTTTGCAAAGTTGTTTCACTTCGCGCTTGCGACCTTCTGTTAATGTTAATTTAATTCTCGTATAGTTATGACCATAATCCATAATCTGTACTTTTGCTCGACCAATAGCACCATCTTCAAGCTTGATACCTTTGCCAATCCGCTCGGCTGAGATTTGGAGAAAACGACCTTGCACTTGCGCTTCGTACACTTTCGGCACCTTATAGCGTGGATGTGTGAGACGGTATGCAAGATCACCATCATTAGTGAGCAGTAACACTCCATCGGTATCATAATCCAATCGACCAACAGGATAAACCCTATGCTTTAGATTTTTCAAAAAATGAGCCACTGTTTTTCGCCGAAAAGGGTCATGCAGTGTGGTCATAACCCTGCGTGGTTTATACAGTAAAATGTACAGCTTCTCCTGAATTGGAGAAACAACTGCGCCATCCACTTTAACGATATCACTCTGGTCGTCTATGATAACGCCAGCTTTTTCAACTACTTCACCATTGACAACTACGCGCTTTTGGGAAATGAGGGAATCGGCTCCCCTGCGCGATGTAACACCACATCGTGATAAGTACTTATTAATACGAACAGAGGACATTTACTTTCAGACTAACTGGCTTTGACAGACAATGGAAACAGGCACATCCACAGTCGAGTAGGTTCCTCTTCCCTATGATTCTTCCTGAGGTGTTGGATTTGCTTTTACATCCTCATCGATAATCAAACTATCTGACGATTTCTGACTATTGTTATCCGAACTATTATCTTTTGCCGAGGTTGTTTCGAAAAAATTAGATTCTTTAGTTTGAGTTTTGTTTATCCCTTCCTCATCCTCTGATTCATGACGGGAGCTCGGATCGAAAGTGCCATCAGCTACATTTAACTTTTGCTGCATCTGTGCATCAAGAGCATTCGGATCAAGGCTTAGCTGTCCCTGATTGTGAGGTTCAACTGTTTTGATTAATTCTTCAATCTCTGACATTTTGGGCAGATCTTCAAGTCTTGCCAACCCGAAAAATTTGAGGAACTCATCGGTTGTACCATACTGGAGCGGGCGTCCAACAGTTTCAGCACGACCTTTGATAGTTATCATTTTCTTTTCCAGAAGATTATGCAGGACGCCATCCGACGCTACACCGCGAATGTGTTCAATTCCAGATTTGGTCACTGGCTGACGATAAGCCACAATAGCCAGTGTTTCCAGAGAGGCTCTAGTAAGACGCATCTTGCGTCTCCGTGCAAAAAGATCCTCAACAAATCCAGTGAACTCTGGTAAAATGTAAAACTGATAACCACCCGCCAACTCTCTGATACGGTAACTGCTTCCAGTCTCCATATAGCAATTGTTAAGTTCAGCTACAGTTTGGCCTACCTTCTTAGGGGTCATTTCATCAATCAAACCGACAATTCGTCGGGCTGGCAGTGGCTCAGGTGAAGCCAAAATCAGCGCTTCAACTACTGATTTCTGGTATCCTTTGTCCATTAGCTTCTCACCATTTGTGTTTCAGGTTCTGTAAATTCAACGATGTCTACTGGTTGACGTGGAGCGTTGAAATCCTCTCCTCGATAAACACGCATTTCACCAAACAACACAGATTGGTTAATAGAAACGCGATGGTTACGCACCAATTCCAAAAGAGCAATTAAAGTAACAATTGCTACAATACGTCGCGGAATATCAGCAAACAACTCTGAGAAAGTTGCAAACTCTCGTTGCCGGAGCATCTCTATTATAACAGAAATTCTGTCTTCGATAGAAACCTCTTCAGGATCGACATTGTGAAAAGTCTCATCGCGGCGAGTTTCCATTACTTCTTTGAAAGCTGTCAATAAGTCAAATAACGTTTCTCCCTGCGGTAACTCAATTTTGGTTTTAACCTCACCAACTGGTGACGGCGGCACATAGTTACGTTCTTCAAGTAATGCCTTATCGCGAAGTATCTCGCCAGCTTCGCGGTATTTACGGTATTCGATCAGTGCCATAATCAATTCTTCGCGTGGATCAACTTCATCAGGATCGGTTTCATCTCGTGGCAGAAGCAACCGTGCTTTGATACGGATCAGAGTTGCCGCCATCAAAATAAACTCGCCCGCAACATCGAGATTTAGCTCCTGTATCAACTCCATATACTTTAAGTACTGATTCGTTACTCTCGATAGAGGTATGTCATAGATATCGACTTCTTCTTTTTTTATAAGATACAGTAAGAGATCAAGCGGCCCATTAAAAACCGGCAAATTTATCTGGTAATCGTTGGTCAGTTGGTTTGCAGTCGTATTCATATTGATATTCATCCTCGATAATTTATTTTCATAGCAGTGCGCACCTTCTCCATCACTCCACCAGCTCGTAATCGAGCCTTGTCTTTTCCTTTATTGAGTACGTCCCATACATAATCCGGTTGTTTCACCAAATCAGCACGTTTCTCGCGTATTGGTGCCAATGCTCTATTGATGTTCTCAGCTAATCTTTTTTTACAGTCAACACACCCCAACTCACCAGTCCTGCATGGAACTGCAAGTTCATCCTCCGAATTTGATGTGTATATCCGATGTAACAAAAACACCGGACACTGTTCTGGCCGACCCGGATCGCCTTTGCGCAGCTTTTTCTCATCGGTATAGAAACCTCGAATGCGTTTCTGTGTTTCCTCTGGTGTGTAATCAACTGGAATATGATTGTTATACGACTTTGACATCTTCCGATTATCGGATCCTGGAATTAGTGGAATTTCACGAAACAGACCTTCTGGTTCTTTCAAAGTGGGTCCGTAATAGTGATTAAATCGTTTAGCCAAATCGTTGGCCAACCAAATGTGTTTTTCCTGATCCTTCCCTACCGGCACTTTGTCAGCATTATAGACACAGATATCTGCTGCCTGCAAAACTGGATAGCCTAGAAAACCATAGGAATCAAGAGAATCCTTTTTTTCAATGAAAGTAGGCAATCGAGTCAGTGTAGGAACTGAAATCAAAGTAGAAAAAATCCAGTGAAGTTCGACATGTTCAGGGACTTCTGACTGAATGAAGATAGCGCATTTATCTGGATCAAGACCAGCCGACAAAAAGTCAACTGTCATTTGAAAAATACGTTCCTTCAGAACACTCGGGTCTTTGTAAACGGCTGTTAACGCATGCAAATCCACTACGCAAAAGTACATCTCATACTGTTGTTGCAGCTCAACCCAGTTCCGCAGAGCGCCCTCAAGATTGCCAATATGCAGTCTTCCCGTAGGTTGCATACCTGATAAAATGACCTGCTGGTCTTTTTTGATACTGTTACTCACAGAAACATTCCTATACAATACACCATCACATTACCCTTTGAGGTTATTCACAATTGAAAGCAAAATCAAATAAAACTTTTATTAAAGATAAACAGCAGAAACGTTAGCAAATTCTATCTATGTTGTAGCGTAGCGACCGCTGGAGGGATCGAGAAAGAGATATGGTTTCCACTGCTCTTGGATACCATAATGACGATTTATAAATGTAATATAGCTAGGGCGAAATGGTCTTCGCAGCAATTTTATCCCGGATTGTTCAGGAGTCCTGTCGCCTTTCTTGTTGTTACACTTGGAACAAGCGCAAACTAAGTTGTCCCAACTATCCTGACCGCCCATCGTTTTTGGAATAACATGATCAACAGTCATCGGTCCTCGAAGAGAACCGCAATACTGACAGCGATTGTTATCTCGTATAATAATATTGCGACGAGTGAGCATTATCTTTTTGTAAGGTACATTGCGATACTGCCAAAGGCGTACTACCGACGGGAGATCGTACGACGTAGTGACTGTTCGAATCCTTAAACCGTCTGCAGTAGCAACCATTTCAGCCTTGTTTAAAAATATTAGAACTATTGCTCGACGAACGGAACAGACAGTAAGCGGCTCATAGTTCTGATTCAAGAGCAGAACCCTTCGATTTACAAGCGCTGTCGTATACATATCGTCTCCTTCAAAATGAGACCAGTTGACCGTCCTGTTACATCTTACATCCCTCGTCTGTCGGCGAGAACCTCAAGCAACGAGATATGCCATTAAAAATAATAATATTTCAAACGGTTATGTCAATTGGAATTTTGAAATCACAAGTTTTTGTAGCAAAAAAGAGAATTGCTTTTTCAATAGAAATCTGGGTAGAGGTTGCTGAATAAAGTATAAGTTCTTTGTTCATAAATAGATAAGCATGTTTTGTATTGTTTCAAGTGAAAGGGTTTTGTTATAAATAGCTTAAAAGGTTTGCACTTGATAAACATTCTACTCGCGTAGCAGCGGGGCTTGTCTCCGCTGTGTGTATAGAAACGGGCGACACAAGGCCGCCCGCTACGCGAATTTGAGATTGTGGTACATAATAACTAATTATTCAGCAAGCCCTGGGTAGAATTTACTTTTAAATATAAAAAATAGGCCGGAGTTTTAACTCCGACCTATAGAAAACTCAATTGAAATAGAAAGGGTTAAACATTCGCATCAACAGCAGCAATCGCTGTCATATTTACAATTTCACTCACGCTCAAGGTACGATGCAATACGTGAACCGGCTTGGAAAGACCATTGAGAATTGGTCCGATTGCTTCCAACCCGCCCATACGCTTGGCGAGTTTATAAGCAATGTTCCCCGAATTAAGATCTGGGAAAATAAACACATTGGCTTTTCCCTTCAGTTGTGAGAAAGGATAGTATTTCTCCATATACTCCGGCATTAAAGCAGCATCGGCTTGTATCTCACCCTCTACAATAAGATCAGGATGCTTCTCTCGAAGAATAGCCGTCACCTTGGCTATCTTCTCTGATTCTGGATAGCGAGCCGAGCCAAAATTGGAAAATGAAAGCATAGCGATACGTGGTTCCATATTGAACTCTTTACATGCATTGGCAGTACACTCAGCGATCTCGACTAATTGATCAACAGTTGGGTTTACATTAACAGTAGTATCTGCAAACAAATATGCCTGATCTTTATCAAGCATAATAAACATTCCTGATACACGGCTTATTCCCGGTTTCATATCGATTATTTCAAGCGCTGGTTTCATAGTTGATGGATAGTCGGAGGTTACCCCAGATAGGACAGCATCGCAGTCGCCGCACTCAAGCATCATGATTCCGAAGTAGGTTCGGTTATTCATAGCTTCATCGGCTTTTTCCCGTGTGATACCTTTACGATTACGTTTCTCGTAATATTTCTCAGAATATTCCGACCTTTTAGATGATGTGGCTGGATCGATAATCTCAATGCCATCCAATTTTATCTCATTTTCTTTTGCTATAGCCTTAATGGCTTCAGGATTTCCCAATACTATTGGCTTGGCCAGACCTTCATCAACAACTTGATGAGCAGCTCGCAGAATACGGCCCGAATTGCCTTCAGGATATACTACCTTGCGTAGATTGCGGCGAGCCTTTTCATTTACTATGCGTATGATAGTATGGCCATGTCCTATGCGTCGTTCCAATTCTTCCTTGTACTTTTCGATATCGACAGGATGTTTAGCCACACCAGTGTCCATCGCTGCCTGAGCGATAGCCGAAGCTTCCCACATAAGAATACGATAGTCAAACGGCTTGGGAATAAGGTATTCTCTGCCAAATCGGAAATGACTTCCGCCATAAGCCTCCGTTACAACATCAGGAACATCTTCCTTTGCCAATGCTGCAAGGGCTTTGACTGCTGCAATCTTCATTTCTTCATTGATAGTTGTTGCTGAAACATCCAACGCACCTCGAAAGATAAACGGAAAACCAAGTACATTGTTGACCTGATTTGGATAATCGCTTCGCCCTGTGGCCATTATAACATCCTTACGAGCCGCAATAGCATCTGGGTAAGTAATTTCAGGATCAGGGTTAGCCATAGCCAGAATAATAGGATCCTTAGCCATAGATTTAACCATGTCTTTGGTTATTATATCTTTTACAGAAACCCCTGTAAAGATATCTGCATCTTTCATTGCATCAGCAAGAGTGTGACAATCAGTTTTGCGAACGAATTGCTGCTTGTACTTGTTGAACTTGTCTCCTCGACCTTCATACATAATACCCTTGGAGTCTGCCATTAACAAATTCTCTTGTTTCACACCAAGCGACATATAAAGCTTGGCACAAGCAATACCAGCTGCACCAGCACCTGAGAATACAACTTTTACTTTGCTAATATCCTTCCCTACAATCTCCAGAGCATTCAGCAGAGCGGCTCCCGAAATGATAGCGGTACCATGCTGGTCATCATGGAAAACAGGTATGTTCAGAGTCTTCTTGAGGGTCTCTTCAATATAGAAACATTCGGGAGCTTTAATATCTTCAAGGTTAATGCCGCCAAAAGTTGGTTCCATTAACTGACAACACTTGATAATTTCATCAGGATCCTGTGTATCCAATTCAATATCGAATACATTAACATCGGCGAACCTTTTGAACAACACCCCTTTGCCTTCCATCACCGGTTTGCCTGCGAGTGGACCGATATTGCCCAAGCCAAGCACAGCGGTGCCATTGGAAACAACAGCCACTATGTTACCTTTCGCAGTGTATTTATATGCATCTTCGGGATTTCGGTGAATCTCCATACACGGATCGGCTACACCGGGAGTGTAAGCCAATGACAAATCGCGTTGTGTCCGACAAGGTTTTGTAGAAACAACTTCTATTTTCCCTTGTTTACCACGACTGTGATAATCGAGAGCTTCTTTTTTAGTAACCATTACAGCCTAACTCCTAATTTTTAGAAATAACACAAATGTTATTTTCAGTTGAGGAATATATCGGGGACAAACAGTCCGTCAAGCTGTTTCTTAAACAAGAGTGAATTAATCTATGTTTATTTGAAAAAATACAGTAGGGTCTGCTGAATAAAGTACCTGTCCGCTCGACAGGCGGGTAAGTTCTTTGTTCATAAATAGAAAAGCATGTTTTGTATTGTTTCAAGTGAAAGGGTTTTGTTATAAATAGCTTAAAAGGCTTGCACTTGATAAACATTCTACACGCCACGGCGCACTTTCTACTCGCGTAGCAGCGGGGCTTGTCTCCGCTGTGTGTATAGAAACGGGCGACACAAGGCCGCCCGCTACGCGAATTTGAGATTGTGGTACATAATAACTAATTATTCAACAAGCCCTACAATAACTTTTGACTCAATTTATATTAATGCTACTCCCGAATGAAGTATTAACAAAAAAGGGTCTTTCACTTACGGAAAGACCCTGATTTTATCTATTGATAGCTTAAATCAACTTTTTACAGCGATGATCCTTGCCGTTCAGTGGATTCTTTAACATTGTTTTGAATCTCGGATGTTTCCACTATATAATCGAACCAATTAGAATATAGTTCTCTCCGCTTGGAAGTTAGAATAACATTAGCTATGGAGTCACGTTTGGCTGTAAGCTCAGATAGGTCGGGAGATGTACGATCAATGAGCTTAAATATCACAATCCCCTGCTCATATTCAACTGGTCCGGTCATCTGTCCCGGTTTGGTTAGTGAAAAGGCAGCTCCTATAGCCATAGGATCACGACGCAGTCCCTTCACATAACTAGTGCGATCAAAACGATCAGGCGTTTCATATTCATCACCGAACATTTTAGCGGCTTTTTTTATGTCTGTCCCGTTTTGAATCTCAGACCAGATAGCGGATGCTGTATCCCGACAAAGTTTAATTACTTTGGCTTTCTGCAAATCCATACGAACTCGTTCACGAACTTCCTTAAAAGTAGCAAGTCCTTCTGGTCTCTTATCACCCACCTGTACTACGTAGAATGCAGATTCATTTTCAAATACTTTTGAAATAGCATCAATTTTATGTTCAAAAGCAAAAATGCCAGCTTGTGCATCCTTGCCAAGATGTTGAATGTTACCACCGTGGAAAAAGAGCCCCGAATTCCTTACAGGGAATTTCAAATCTTCAGCCGCTTTGAAAAATCCGGAATTAGTGGCGGCATTTTGGAATTTCTCGAGTCTATTGAAATATTTATCAAGTGTTTCCTGGGATGGTGAAGCTGTAATTAGGATATGCGAAGCGTGAGCTTTCTTTATAAGTTTTTCCTCAGTTTCACCTCGCACTTTACCCATTTCTTCCTTAAATCCATATAGTTTTATTATGTGCCAGCCATATTGAGTGCGGATCGGTTCAGAAATATCACCCTCTTGCATCTGGAAAACATAGCGATCGAATTTCTCTACCATCTGCCCCCGCGGAAACCATCCCAAATCACCGTTGTTTTGTTTCACACTCGGGTCTTCGGAATAACGAGTTGCCATGGTAACGAAATCTTCACCCTCCAGAATCGAGTCACGAATGCTTGTAGCTTTATTAAAGGATGTTTCCCAATCGGATGGAGCAGCTTCTTTCTTCAGCATCACAATGTTCAAAGCTGCCCGTTTTTTTATGGGATATTCTTTACTGTGTCCATCAAAATAGGTTTGCATTTCCTCTTCGGTACTTTGTGGCGGAGGACTCGAAAAACGTCCGTAGCCGACATTTACCATACCAACTTTTACTTTCTCTTTGCTTTCAAGAAACCAATTTTTGATTTCGCTTTCTGTAACATGAGCTGTTTGGAGTACCTGCTCCTGCAATTTAATTCTGGCTACATCCTTGCGGACTGATGCTTCAATTTGAGCCCAAAACTGGGCAGCCTGAGGGTCTCCCATAGCATTAACATATTTCTGATAATCGAACTTTCCATCGGTCTGAAAGCTTGGCGACTGCTGCAATTCAACGGGTGGAGAATAACGCAAGTATGCATATAACTCTTTATCAGTAACAAATAGGTTATTCTTGGCTACTTCCTGCATAATGAGGGTCTCGTGAAGGATTTGTCTCCAAGCCTCTTGATGTAGCTCTCTTTCCTTCTCTTTAGGGAGTTCATTTTCACTTTCCTGAGCCGCCGCTTGATACATTCTGTTGTAAATCTGATTATAAGTCCGCCATTCTATTTTTTCTCCATTGATAACAGCCGCAAAATTACTACTCCCAGATGGCTGGTTTCGAGATAGCCCCATTCCCCACTGGAAAACAATCATAGCTACAAAGAAAAATAGTACAATAATAATAATTGGAAGAATCATTCTGCGAAGTTTGTCAAACATTCAATTTTACTCCTTATCATTTCCAAAATCAACGAAACAGCGTACAGGTAATCTGCACTCTGGTATCTTAATCCAAGTTGAGAATATACACTTAACAAATAAATAAGCAACTATCATTAGAATAATTTATACAAAAAACATTGCTATATTCACCTTTCTTATAATAAGTTATACCGTGTAAATATATACAGAAAGGATTGTACAACTATTATGCTACAAGTATCGACTAAACTACTGAGTTTGTTAATCTTATTAACTATGTTAGCTTCCCGCCCGAAAGCCGGACAGGATTGGCCTTTAGAAGGGAACATTGACCTGTCAAGCTGTTTCGGTGATTACCGCGATGGGCACTTCCATTTTGGAATAGATCTTCGTACCGGTGGAAAATCAGGAAAGCGGGTACTTGCTCCAGTAGATGGCTATGTCTGGAGAATTAGTACATCCTATGAAGGCTATGGAAAAGCTCTATACATACGCGGTGATGATGGTTACACATACGTTTTCGGTCACTTATCTCAATTCATCGACAAAGTAGATAATTTACTGAAAATAAAGCAAACAGAGTCAGAAAGGTATTATCAAGATATTTATTTACCTGAGGATTCGATTCGAGTTGAAAAAGGAAAACTGGTTGCTTTTTCTGGTAAAACCGGTACCGGAGCGCCTCATTTACACTTCGAGAAGCGTCAAAATGAGACTCCGCTCAATCCAATAAAGTTTGGCTTTGATTTGGATGATAACACACATCCAACTTTTTCACGGTTTGGTATTTGTCTTACGGATGACCGGTCTCTCCTGCCAAATGGTCGGAGAAAACTGTTTATGGATGTAGCTCAAGGGAAAAAGGGGAATTATTTTATTGTGGATACGACCTTCTATCTAAATCGACCTTTTGGTCTGCTATCGGAGTGTTTTGATCGAGGGCGACCCAGAGGAATGAAACACGATGTTTATAAGCTTTCCTTATACATCGATGATAAACAGTACTATAAGATAAAATTTGATTCATTAGATTTTAAGACTCTCCAAAGTGTCAGTCTTGAATACGATTACATAGAAGTCGTAGCCAAGCGCAAGCATGTCCGTAGATTATATAAGAAACATGGTAATATCTTTGCTGGAGGACAAGGGAGAGAAAATGGCGGCGGACTATTCGGAATGGACAGCACTGAACAAATCGGGCTTCACCATGGACGAGTAATAGCTGAGGATGTTGCTGGTAATGAAACAGAATTAAGATTCCAATTCCTATGGGGACCATCGGAATATGTTTATCACCTTGATTCTACTATCGAAGTGGCTAAAGACACAACTCTGTTCCATTTTTCGCCAATCCCAGAATATAAATCCCTCGCTATAGATTCCGTAGCAGCTCTGCTCAATCGTGGTAAGGCATGGGGAGTATCACCAGACGTATCAATTGAATACCTTGATAACGGTCGTTTCGTTTGCAAAGTTGTCGGATATCGTGTTGACAAAGCAGTGTTGCGTCTTGAGTTGTACACATCCTCAGGTGTAGTTATCCATGACAATTTGTTCAATGGATTACGCGAACGTGGTAGCAAAAAACTCGAAATATCACATGAAATTCTTGAAGACGGCCTTTTAGTAATGATAGACGTTTTTAATGCCAAAGGGGCAAAATCACGCTTGGAATTATATTGGCGCGACAGCTTACTTGGAACTGAATATCCCCAGTATTTTAATATGACAAAACATGTCTGTTTTATACCTCCCGAAGAACGGTATTCAAGAATTGACAGATTTCGGGCAGCGATGTCCCGCGATACGTCTTTTATGAGTATTAAATCCGACTCGCTAAATATCGCTGTATTAGGAATTGAACCTGAAGAAAAAATTGCTTTCAATAAGTATGCTACACTTCGAGCTGGGAAAGACTTCTTCTATGAACCGAGATTTGTAGAATTAAAATGGAGCTCTGTATTAAATAAAACAGCTTTGAAGCTTAATTCAGATCATTACCAGATTTTTCCTGAGGCGTTTGTCTGTCGCAAGGATTTCGAAATTTCCTACAGTATTCCTTGGAAAACTGGAATCAATAAGAAAAGCGGCATTTGCTGGTTAGACGAAAATGAAAACCGTTGGATCTGGCTCGACAACAGTTTTAAGGATAATACCCTGAAAGCCTTGTCCACAGGTGGAGGTTCTTTTGCAGCTGTAATCGACTACGCTCCGCCAACCATCGAACGGCTGACCATTATAGACGGTGCACAATATCGGAAGACAAGGCCTCCAGTGAATTTCATTATCAAGGATACAATCTCCGGTATTCCTAATGACACTGCCATTCGAATCGAAATTGATGGGCAGTGGCTGATTCCTGAATATGATAAAGAGACCGGCTTCTGCTCAAGTCGACCGCTTGAACCGCTTGAACCGGGAAGACATCATTTGGGTATTATGATAACCGACCGCGCTGGTAACAAATTCGAAAAGTATCTCAACTTTATTATTGATGAACCAAGTAATATTGGAAAATAGAGAGGCTGATAGAGGTAACTAATGTTTTTCCCAATTAAAGACGACATGCCAACTATCCGTAAGCCGTACCTTACGATAGCATTGATTGTAATCAACAGCATCATTTTTCTGTATTCACAGTTACTTGGTGACCGCGGGTTTAATTTATTTATCATCCAATATGGATATATTCCTTTTGAATTAGTGCATTCTATAGAGCTAACGCCAGGGCTTCCTTCCTCGGTCTTTTATACTGTTTTTTCGTCAATGTTTATGCACGGTGGCTGGCTACACTTAATCGGAAATATGCTTTTCCTGTGGATTTATGGCAACAACGTTGAAGATTACTTTGGCCGTGTTAAGTTTATTATTTTCTATCTTGTTTCTGGTCTTGCTGCAATTGGGTTATACACATTATTTGGACCAAATTCACAGGTTCCTTTGGTCGGAGCATCAGGGGCAATTGCAGGGCTTATGGGAGCCTATATTGTATTACACCCAAGAGCAAAAATTACATGTCTGGTTGTGTTTTTCTTTATCCAATTCATTACTTTACAGGCTAAAGTTGTGCTGTGGTTCTGGTTTGGTTATCAGTTATTAATGTCGCTGGCAGGATCAAGCACTGGCGGAGGTGTAGCTTACCTTGCCCATGTCGGTGGATTTTTGTTTGGTTTGGGTTTGCTGAAATTTTTAACCAGAGGAGGTCGACGCAGTGGCGGTTCAGCTACTGATGGCCAGAGGGTTTACCGTGTCCACTGGCAATAAGCTACAAACAAATAAACGTATAAAGAATCTGTAATACCAATGATTTACACATTTACTATATTATGTATAGAGAGATGGCCCCAGTTGTTTGGACAGCTTGCCTCCGCTGTGTATATAGAAACGGGTGACACGCCACGGCGCACTTCCTGTGCGCCGACAGGCACG
>JAYEIF010000120.1:0-2893 GCA_034659895.1 Candidatus Zixiibacteriota bacterium | reverse complement strand
ACACGCCACGGCGCACTTCCTGTGCGCCGACAGGCACGTCAGCTCGCGTAGCAGCGGGGCTTGTCTCCGCCCTGCCTGTCGCAGACAGGTGTGTGTATAGAAACGGGCGACACGCCACAGCGCACTTCCTGTGCGCCGACAGGCACGTCAGCACAAGGCCGCCCGCTACGCGCCCGCCAAAGGCGGGGAGATTGTGGTACATAATAACTAATTATTCAACAAGCCCGACTTACTTGTCACCTTTCGATTGGTCTCGTTATTCGTTCCTACACTATTATTTTACATCAAAACCATTTGAATATCAAAGGAGCCTCTGTGGATTGCCTGTCTAATCTTCAGACTCAGGCATATCACATATCAATATGGTTACAGTTCTCTCGTCAATGGTGATTTTTCAACATTCCAATTACCCTTGCTAACATTATGTGTGCCCTCAAATACAAGGAAGGAGTATTTGCCATAGTGTGGAACCAGTTTCCCAAGGCGAGGGAGTGATTTGCCATCAGTTGTTACAATAATCAAATATTTTTTGATGTTTGGCCAATTCTGGCCGCTCAGAACAAAAGTATGACCTTCTCGTGGAAATGTCTCGCTGTTGATAGCTACGGAGTCTTTCAAAAAGTGGACTCTCTCTTTTAGATATGCCGGCAACTCAGTTGAGTTAAGCACTACCGTGAAATAACCTGAGTCTTCCACAGGAAAGTCATAGGAAGAAAGAACGATTACAGAATCATCCGTGAAGTTTTCGCAGAACGCAATAAACTGCTCATCAATGTGATTTTCAGTCTCAAAGGAGATGAATCGCTTCTTCGGATTGCCCATTATTGTTGAGATAATCGGTTCAATTTCTTCTGGGTAAAGCTTCCGAAAAAGATTGCATTTTGGATCAACAGAAACTGAAGATATGTTTATTGGAACGGTCATTACATAAGTTGATTCGGGTGAATCCAACACGACAAAAGTATCAATACTCGATACAGCGCCTTTGAATTGCAATGGCACTTTCAATTGATATTCCTGTTTGCTGTTCTCAAGTAGTGTAAAGGTAACTGTTCTTGTCTTGTTGTCGTTGTCAGAAACATTCTTATCGATTCTTATGTCAATAATTGGCGCTCCCGGTTTGTCAATCCATTGTGGAATGATATAGGACAAATCAGTTTTGCTGGTCTTTTCAAAGGTATCAATCCACTCTTCCCATGAGATATACTTTCCTTTGTAGTCAGAATACAAACGTTTCCACGCATCAAAAAAAGCATCAGTGCCAATTATTCCCTCTATCATGTGAAATATCATCATAGCTTTGTTATATCCGATGGTTCGAGTGTTTGGGCTGGTGCGGGAGATGAACTCTCGGACAGGGAAATCATTTTGTTCATTGACAAAACTAACATATTGCTTGAGGATATTCTTGCGGTATGCTTGAGCATCTGAAGAAGACCGCATGAGCTTGTAGCGGTAATCCGCTCCATAAACAGTCGAGCCTTCACACCAGTTACCCCTGTCGTAATCAACATACACGCTGTTTCCCCACCAGTTGTGCAACACTTCGTGTCCAAGTGATGTTCGTTTGATAAAGGGCAATCGTATTACCTGTTGGCCAAGCAGTGTCCATGCGGGCATTCCATAACCAGTTGGGAAGAAGTTTTCGGCTACGGTAAAGCGCTGGTATGGGTATGGCCCGATGAGTTCCGAATACATACTAATATATCCAATGGTCGCATCGAGATAGCCATCTATCAATCCAGTATCCGCCTTAAAAAAGTAGCAGGCGACTTCAATGCTGTCTATCCATTTAGAGCGCGTTACATACGGGGCTGCCATGAACATAACACCATCCGACTCGAATGGGTTTTCCCATGTTTGTTCCTTGCGATTGTCAATCCTTTTGTTAGCAAGTCGATTGCCGTCACTTACCGATTCCCATGTGTATGGAACATTAGCTGTCAACACACACTGAAAAGAATTCTCATCTCCCTGAGGATAATAGTAGGACGAAGGGCTTAAATATGCTCCACGCTCGAGAATAGTGCCGGACACTTCACGTCCTACCATTTCATTTGAGAACCGAGTGTTGCTGACATCGTCAGTGAACTCCGCTTTGTAACTCATCCGAAATGCAAATATGCCGCCTTGCTGTAACTGAAAAAAGACCAATTGCGGGTCGCCTTCTGGTTCAATCCCGGGAAGAATGTTGCGAATATCTGAAGGTAGCTGAGCAGTGTCTGCAATCGCAACTGCCATATATTCTAAAGAACGATTACCTATAAAAAGAGAATCAATGACAGCGTTATGATTGATGTAAAACATATTCCAGCCCTGAGTAGTCTCCAAAGTCCCCTTATCTGTGATTTGCGCTGTGTGGGAAGGAATATCCAGAGTGATATGAAGTTGGTGTTTTTGAAAACTCACCATAGAGACTGTGGTTGCCTGGCTCTCTGTTGCTGTTAACATTACCGCCGCCAACAGAATTATTATTGTTGTTACACGATTTATCATAAAATCCTCACTTCCTTTCTAAAAAACAAAAGTTACTGATTATTCCTTTTAGATATCCACATCAAACAACAAAATCATAATTTATCTAACTAAATATAACAGCGCAAGTGAGAGAAAACCAAGTTTTCTATAAAATACAGTTTAGCCTGTTAATGAGAGCGCGAAACGCTGACCTGCTGATTATGAATCGGTTACTCTTCTAACTGAGCTATGGTGGCTTATTTGGATTCATACTGCTCTTATATTAGTAATGATGACTTTCGGTTTAAGCTAGGGCTTGCTGAATAAAGTACCTGTCCGCTCGACAGGCGGGTAAGTTCTTTGTTCATAAATAGATAAGCATGTTTTGTATTGTTTCAAGTGAAAGGGTTTTGTTATAAATAGCTTAAAAGGCTTG
>JAYEIF010000119.1:0-14942 GCA_034659895.1 Candidatus Zixiibacteriota bacterium | reverse complement strand
CTTGATAAACATTCTACACGCCACAGCGCACTTCCTGTGCGCCGACAGGCACGTCAGCTCGCGTAGCAGCGGGGCTTGTCTCCGCTGTGTGTATAGAAACGGGCGACACAAGGCCGCCCGCTACGCGAATTTGAGATCATGGTACATAATAACTAATTATTCAACAAGCCCTATTCTACACTTTTTGAAGATTTTCCGAACCTATGAAATTGAGAAGCGTCCCACCCGACGTTTTCAGCTCTTACGGACGACGAGTGGGTGGGAATTCAAGAATATTCTTGACAATAACCTAAAAACGTATTTTATCTCAACATTGATAGTTATGTGAAATTGGTTATATACTGTGGCCAACAAAAGATAGAAAGTGCAACAGGTTGTATGTTAGAATATTTGTCCGTCCTTATTTTTATCTTTATAGGTGTTGGAGTTGTCCTCTTTACATTCTTTCTGGCTCGCCTTATTCGTCCCCACAATCCTTACAAAGAAAAAAGCGTCCCTTATGAGTGTGCTGAGCTTACCGTTGGCAGTTCGTGGATAAAATTTAATAACCGTTTCTACATCTTTGCTCTTCTCTTTGTTATATTTGACGTGGAGGTTGTTTTTCTATTCCCTTGGGCGGTAGCATTTGGCCAGTTGGGGCTGTTTGCTCTGGTCGAGATGGTCATTTTCATATTGATTCTGTTCTTCGGTCTTTTCTACGCCTGGCGCAAAGGAGTCCTTAAGTGGGTTTAATTAAGAAACTTCCAGCCTATGCGGAAAAATTTCCAGGTGGAGGTTTTGTTACGACTTCTGTGGAAACTATCTTGCATCAGGGTCAGGCGAAATCTCTTTGGTATCTATTGTTTGGGACCGCTTGCTGCGCTATTGAGTTGATGTGCACTGGTGCTTCCCGCTACGACTTTGACCGACTTGGCATGATATTTCGGGCTACCCCGCGTCAGGCCGATCTCATCATTTGTGCCGGCACAATAACCAAAAAAATGGCTCCGAGATTGCGACGTTTGTATGATCAGATGGCTGAACCGCGCTATGTGATTGCTATGGGCGGATGCACTATCAATGGCGGGCCTTTCTATTATGACAGCTACTCAGTAGAAAAGGGTATCGATCATATTATACCGGTTGATATTTACATCCCCGGGTGTCCTCCAAGACCGGAGTCACTGATGGAGGGTTGTATTCACCTTCAGGAAAAAATCAAGAAGCAGAAACTGCTGGACTGGCAGGAGAAATAGTTTGACGCGGGACGAGCTCAAAGCCTACATAGCGGAGCGCTACAGTGACTTTCTCAAACCGCTGGAGACAGGTAAGTATGATCCTCTCTATGAGGTTGATGTAACTAAGTTAGTCGAAGTCGCCCACGCACTGAAGGAAGATGAGAATCTCAAGTTTGACTTCCTTTGCAATCTCGGAGGAGTTGATACCGGCAAACATTTTGAGGCTGTCTATAATATCGCTTCAATAACCAACAACCTGCGCCTTGATTTTAAGGTTATTATGCCCTACGACCAGGCTGAGGTGGAGTCATTGCAGGAAATCTGGCCAGCAATCAATTGGTACGAGCGGGAGATGTGGGAACTTTATGGTATTAATGTCAAAAATCATGATAATCTTACCCGTTTCCTTTTGCCTGAAGATTGGGATCAAGGCTATCCAATGCGGAAAGACTGGGATGCACCTGATTTTAAGCGGAAGCCGGAACTATAGCTATGCGTGAACTGCATACAGAAGAGTTCATTGTCAATATGGGGCCTCAGCATCCGTCGACACACGGTGTCTGTCGGTTGGTTCTGACTATGGACGGCGAAAAAATCGTGAAAATTGAACCGGTTATTGGGTATCTGCATCGCGCCATAGAAAAAGTCATGGAGAACCGTACCTATATGCAATGTATCCCAATGATGGATCGTATTGAATATGTTACATCAATGTCCTGCGAATACGTTTTCTCACTGGCTGCGGAACGAATAGCAGAGATGGTAATCCCTGAGCGAGCTGAGTATTTGCGTGTTATCATGCTGGAATTAAATCGCATTGCTTCCCACCTTCTATTTTATGGTGTAACTGCAATGGATATCGGCGCTCTGACACCATTCCTGTATGGATTTCGCGAGCGTGAGTTGATTGTTGATCTCTTTGAGATGACTTGTGGACAAAGGCTGACTTACAACTATATACGCATTGGCGGTGTGTCAAGAGATATTCCCAATGGGTTCGAGCAAAAGTGTCGTAAGGCGCTTGAGATTATTTCTAAAAAATTGTCTGACTATGAAGGTTTACTTAACGAAAACCCAATTTGGCTGAAGCGCACCAAGGGTGTTGCTATCCTTCCAAAAGAGCTGGCTATTGCCTATGGTGTCTCCGGCCCGAACTTGCGGGCATCTGGAATACAGTATGATCTGCGTCGCAACGATCCATACAGCATTTACGATAGATTTGACTTTGAAATACCCGTGCGTTACAACGGTGACTGCTTTGATCGTTACTTACTCCGCTTAGATGAAATAAAGCAATCCATTCGGATTATCACTCAGGCGTTGGATGGCCTTCCCGAAGGTGATATCAAGAATAAAAAATCCAGACAAACTTTCAAAGCGCCAGCGGGTGAGACGTATGCACGGATAGAAAACTCGCGTGGTGAACTTGGAGTCTATTTGATATCCGATGGCGGAAAGAAGCCATTGCGCGTTAAGACTCGCGGAGCATCATTCAATCATGTCCAAGTACTACCACATTTCGGCACTGATATGCTGATTGCCGACCTTGTGGCTAATTTTGCCACGCTCGATATTATCATGCCGGAGGTAGATCGTTGAGTTATTGGCCAATAGCCACACTCGAATTTGCGCCATTATTTTCCTGGTTGCACGAGAAGTTGCAAGCTACCGGTCTTTCCGAAACATGGGTAGCTACCGTTAGCTATATAGTTCTTGGCTCTATCGTGTTTGGAGTTCTTTCGCTTGTTGCTCTTTATCTGGTTTGGTGGGAACGAAAGATATCCGCTCATGTTCAACAGCGTTTTGGCCCTATGCGCCATGGCTGGCACGGTTGGTACCAGACCATTATGGACGCAATCAAGTTACTGGAGAAGGAAGATGTGGTCATCGAAAAGCGCGATAAAATCGTATTTTTCTGGGCGCCGGTTATTTGTTTTGTGGCATCTTTTCTGGCCTATGTAGCAATACCATGGGGAGATGGTTTGATTGTTGCAGATCTCAATATCGGCATCCTGTATATCATGGCTATTACAACTTTTACCGTAATTTCATTGCTTATGGCAGGATGGGGATCCAACAACAAGTATGCTCTGCTGGGTGGTATGCGTTCCGCCGCTCAGATAGTGAGCTATGAAGTTCCTATGATGGCTTCAGTGTTGACTATTGTCCTGTTCGTGGGGTCAATGTCGATGGTGGATATTGTCAAAGCTCAAACGGGCTGGGTTTGGAACTGGTATATTTTCAAATTTCCGTTTGGACCGATTGCATTCATTACATATATCATTGCCGCCACTGCGGAGGCAAACCGCGTCCCGTTTGACATCCCTGAAGCCGAACAGGAGCTGGTAGCTGGGTACAATGTCGAATACTCTGGGATGAAATTCGCTATGTTCTATATGGCTGAATTTATCAATATGTTCACAGTCTCAGCGATTGCGACAACTTTGTTTCTTGGTGGTTGGAACGGTTTTGCATTTATTCCTTCGTGGATATGGTTTCTTGTCAAGACCTTAGGTGTAGTACTGTTATTGATGCTATTCCGCTGGACATATCCAAGGCTTCGTGTCGATCAATTGATGGAGTTTGCGTGGAAGTTTATGATTCCCGTAACATTTGCCAATCTGATTCTCGCTAGTGTAATCAAGTACTTGGGATGGTATTGGTAATATGAGATTGCTAAACGACATAAAAGCCCTGATACGGGGACTTGGGATAACAGGAAAACATCTTGGCCGACATGCAATTACAATTCAATACCCGGAAGAAAAATGGACTATGCCCGAGCGATCCAGAGGGATTGTGGTTCTGCTTTCAGATAAGGAAACCGGCAAGTTAAAT
The DNA here is from genome assembly GCA_034659895.1 of Candidatus Zixiibacteriota bacterium. Taxonomy (GTDB): domain Bacteria; phylum Zixibacteria; class MSB-5A5; order GN15; family FEB-12; genus B120-G9. The sequence goes on along the minus strand of JAYEIF010000119.1, from coordinate 10,887 downwards.
TGCACGGGGTGTTTATTGTGTGAAAAAGCGTGTCCATCATCAGCAATTAAAATTAACGCTCCTAAAAATCCTGAGACAAAAAAGAGAGAACTTAAGTCGTTTGATATTGATTTTGGGCTGTGTTGTTTTTGCGGTTTGTGTGAGGAGTCGTGTAATTTTAACGCAATCAAGATGGCGACCGAATATGAGTTTTCTACAGATGATAAGAACGACTTAACCTGGGATATTAAGAAACTTCAGGAAATGGGACGCAACGTTGACTATACTCCGATGCCCAAGAAGAAAAAGAAACCGGTAGTTAAGAAAACAGATGTCAAGGGAAACGAAAAGTCAGACAAGAACGAATCGACTGAAGAAAAACCTGCTCCGAAGGCTGGTAAACCGACCGAAACAAAGCCGGCGGCAGAGGATAAGGCCGGCAATGCCGGTAAGGAGGACAAGAAAATATGACTGACGGCTCACAAGTCGGAATCGTATTCTGGTTTCTCTCCTTTGTAATTCTGGTTTCAGGATTCATGGTGGTCAGCCTCAAGAACATCTTCCACTGCGCTCTTTTCCTGGTTTTGTGCCTATTCTCTGTGGCTGGTATTTTTATTTTACTCGAGGCAGAATTCCTTGCTGCAGTACAAATACTGATATATGTAGGGGCAATATCAATTTTGTTAATCTTTGCCGTAATGCTCACCACAAATATGGCTACAAAAAAAGTTTCCCAATCCAACGAAAATGTTGCAGTAGGTTTGTTTGTCAGTATCACCTTTGCTATGTCAGCTATCTTGCTAATAGATAAAACCTCCGTCTGGCGCTATCGGGATCAGGCACAGAACATCTCCGAAGGAGCCATTGTCGCCTTGGGTAAATCTTTGATGACACAGTTTATTCTTCCATTTGAAGTAGTTTCAGTTCTGTTGCTGGCGGCTATGATCGGGGCTATCGTCTTGGCTCGAAGGGAGCGGTCCTGATGTTTTACTATTTGGCGCTGGCGGCAATCTTGTTCTCGATTGGACTGTTTGGAGTTTTAACGAGACGCAACACGATAGGTATCCTGATGTCGCTGGAACTTATGTTTAATGCGGCCAATATTAATTTTGTAACGTTCAATAAATATATTGCAGCCGAAGCTTTGTTGGGGGAGATGTTCGCTATTTTTATTATTGTGGTCGCAGCCGCCGAAGCGGCAGTCGGTCTGGCAATAGTCCTGCTGATATACCGAAACTGGAATGGTATCGATACGGATAACTACAACGTGATGAAATGGTAGGATTGAGCAATGACTAAGTACTCATTTCTGATATGTCTTATTCCGGCTTTATCCTTCGTGATGATTGTCTTCTTTCTTCGATGGAAAGAAAAGTTGTCTGCGGGCTGGTCAATAGCATCTATACTAATATCGTGGGTGATGTCGATTATAGTTCTCATTGAGACTATAAGCCGTAACGGCCAGCCGTATGAAGCCTCCTACCGGTTTATCAATCTTCCGGGTATCAATATCGAGATAGGCATTCTGGTGGATGCTCTAACAGCAATAATGTTGGTGGTTGTTACAACAGTCGGAGCATGTGTAGAAATATATTCAGTCGGTTATATGCGCGGGGACTCTCTTTTCAGCAGATTCTTTGCTTATCTGTCTTTGTTCCTTTTCTCAATGTTAGGGTTAGTTCTTGCTAACAATTTCTTCATGATTTTCATCTTCTGGGAGTTGGTCGGACTTACCAGTTACTTGTTGATAGGATTTTGGTTTGAGAAGAAATCAGCCGCCAATGCCTGCAAAAAAGCGTTTATCACAACCCGTATAGGTGATCTTGGATTTCTAGTAGGTTTATTCTTGATTGCATTCTACTGTGGCACTTTCAATTATGGCGATGTTTTCGCTAAACTCTCGGCAGGTGTAATGCCGCTTGGGGTTCTTACGGCAACAGCGATATTTGTCTTCAGCGGTGCTGTCGGAAAATCCGCTCAATTCCCTTTGCATGTCTGGTTGCCTGATGCAATGGAAGGTCCAACTCCGGTGTCGGCGCTTATCCACGCAGCTACGATGGTAGCCGCAGGGGTCTATTTGGTAGCGCGTGCAATGCCAATGTTTATCGGAACCGGTAATGGCGCTATGGTGGTAGCGATAATCGGTCTTATTACATCCTTATTAGCTGCCACAATAGCACTGACTCAGAACGATATCAAACGTGTTCTGGCTTATTCTACAGTAAGCCAGCTTGGATATATGATAATGGCTCTCGGCCTGTATGGCTATGACACTTATCACGGTTCTCCTTCCGTTGGTTATTTTGCTGGAACATTCCACCTGATGAACCATGCATTTTTCAAGGGGTTGTTATTTTTAGCCGCCGGTTCGGTCATTCACGGCATAGGGACCAACGATATACGAGAGATGGGTGGATTGTATCCCAAAATGAAGACAACCGCCATAACATTTATGATAGCGTCGTTATCTATCTCGGGTATTTTTCCGTTTTCTGGATTCTGGTCAAAAGATGAAATCGTTGCCTCAACACTGCATCATCCTGTGTTTCTTATTCTAACGCTCACGATAGCTTTTATGACAGCTTTCTATATGTGGCGATTGTGCTTTATGACATTCACAGGCAAACCACGCGATTTGGACCGCTTTAATCACGCACACGAATCACCCCGGGTAATGACCTGGCCATTGGCTTTTCTGGCTTTTCTGGCGGTTGTTTCCGGTTGGGTGGGGATGCCGTGGCTGCATCATGGATTTTCATCATTTGTGTATGCCGGAGCACATGCTCCAGAGCATCACGCACCATCGTACGCACTGATGATTATTTCGCTTTGTGTTGCTCTTTCCGGAATCGGGCTGGCATATCTTATGTATTACAAGAAATCAATTTCACCCGAAGCTATTGGACAACGTTTCCGATTGCTGTATAAGCTTTCATTTAACAAGTTCTACTTTGATGAGATTTATCAGGTTGCCATCATAAATCCAATTATGTCTATTGCTCGGTTCATGTGGTCATTTGACGTCGTAATTATTGACGGCGCTGTCAATGGAACTGCCTGGCTTACAATTTTATTGTCAGATATCAAACAATGGTTTGACGTCTGGATTATTGATGGAGCAGTTAATGGCTCAGGTTGGGTTGTGCGGCAAATTGGCGATGGGTTACGCTTCATACAAACCGGCGTAGCACAAAGCTATGCCCTGACTATCAGCGCCTTGGTAGTCCTTTTCGGATTAATAAAGTTTGAACTCGTATATTTAACTTGGAGCTGGCCGATTATGACTATCATTTTTGTCATGGGCGTTACGGCATTGATACTTGTGTCTCGAGTGGTAGTAACCCGGCAAGAGTTGAATAGCGATATTTCTAAAGAAGATAAGGTGTGATAGAGGAGGATATATTATAGCATGCTACTTAGTTCGCTGATATTTATTCCACTGTTGGGAATGGTGGTGGTGATGTTCATGCCCAAGAATTCCAATAAGGCAGTTAAATGGACAGCAACACTCATCAGTTCTATTCCAATGTTAGTGTCATTCTGGATTGTCTGGGATTATTTCTTTAGTCACTCCGGCTCTGCGGCAATGGCGTATGTAGAGGGTCCATTTGACTGGATACCGATATTGAATATCCATTACTACCTTGGCGTAGATGGCATCTCGGTACCAATGTTGTTCCTGACAGGCCTGTTAAGCACAATTTCCCTCATTGCTTCATTTGGTATCAACAAACGAGTCAAGGAGTACTTTGCATTCTTCCTTCTGCTTGAGAGTGGTATGATGGGTGTATTTGTATCATTGGACTTCTTCCTGTTTTATGTCTTTTGGGAAGTTATGCTGGTTCCTATGTACTTCCTGATTGGTATTTGGGGTGGACCTCGCAAGGAATACGCCGCCATCAAGTTTTTCCTTTACACACTGTTTGGTTCGCTCTTTATGCTGGTGTCGATTCTGATTCTGTACTTCACATCCGAACCGCATACACTCAATATGTTGACTCTGATAGAAATCTCACCGAATTTGTCGCACACGCTGCAGATGGTCTGTTTTGTTTTCTTCTTTGTCGCCTTTGCTATCAAAGTACCTGTCTGGCCATTCCACACATGGCTGCCCGATGCTCATGTCGAAGCGCCAACAGCGGTCTCAGTTATTCTTGCCGGCGTTCTTCTTAAGATGGGAACTTATGCCATGATGCGTATCAGTTGGCCGATGTTCCCATGGGCTTTGCGGGAACTTTCCTTCTGGATAGCGATATTGGGAGCGATTGGCATCATCTATGGCGCTTTACTTTCGATAGCACAGAAGGACCTAAAAAAACTGGTAGCTTATTCATCAGTGTCGCACATGGGATACTGTATGTTGGCGTTGGCTGCGTTCTCATCGGTGACTGCTATTACAGGCGTAATGTTTCAGATGGTATCACACGGTCTGATAACCGGCGCATTATTCCTTCTCGTAGGCGTTCTGTACGATCGCGCACATACCCGTGAGATTGCCGCTTTTGGCGGACTTGGTGTTAAGGTGCCGGTATATACCGGACTGATGGTTTTATTTGGTATGGCGGCGCTGGGATTGCCGGGGATGTCCGGATTTGTATCTGAGTTTATGATATTTATTGGTGCCTTTAGCGTTCTAAATAAAGTACTGGTTGGTATTTCTGTCCTCGGTGTAGTTCTTGGAGCAACTTACATCCTGCGTATGGTGCAGAACGTATTTCTCGGTAACTTTGACAAAGAGCGATGGGGCGACCTGACTGATATAAACGTGCGCGAGATAATTACGGTCGCACCATTGGCTTTGTTGACACTGTTTATCGGTATTTATCCAAAACCACTGGAGACACTAATGTCCGCCACATTGCAGAACCTTGTAGATTTACTGGCTAGATAATATGGAATTCGCCTTTCCTGAATATAATCTTCGCCTGATGGCGCCCGAGATATTCCTTTTCCTCTGGGCATTACTGATCGTTGGCTATGATGTAACGACCAAAAGGAAAAATGGGGCAGTACTTGGTTATATGACCCTTGCAGGTTTGATGATTACCGGATTGATTCTTGGCTTAACCGGTTATGGCCGTGGGTTTGGTAATATGTTTGTCAGCGATACTGCCGCTAAGTTCTTCAAAATTATTTTCCTTGGGTCTGCGTTCATGGCTGTCGGCAGTTCGTTCGATATCATGCGCGAAAAAATTGTCAATCATCGAGGTGAGTTCTGTGGTTTGATTTTGCTGTCAACGGTTGGTATGATGTTCCTGTCATCATCCAACGAATTGCTATCGTTATATATCGGATTGGAGCTTACAACCATTCCGCTGTTTGTTCTGGCTGCTTTCTATAAGGATGACAAACTATCGGTCGAGGCGGGCATCAAGTATTTTATTATCGGCGCTTTCTCTTCGGCGTTATTATTGTATGGAATCTCGTTTCTATATGGACTCTCAGGGACGACTGATCTTGTGCAAATGAAAATCAATATCGCCATTACGCATCTGACGTTCCAGAATATCGGCGTTATCCTCATTCTTGCCATTATAGTGATTTTGGCTGGCATTGGATTCAAGCTTGCTTTGCCACCGTTTCATCAGTGGGTACCAGACGTATATCAGGGTTCACCGACACCGATAGCGGCGTTCCTGTCGGTGGGCTCGAAAGCAGCAGGATTGATAGCTTTTGCCAAAATTTTCGTCAATGGGTTGTATGCCTTCCACCATCCCGATATGGCTCCCAATGACTGGGGCCGGTTAGTTGCGCTGATGGCTGTGGCAGCTATGATACTCGGCAACACCGTAGCCATTCGACAGAAGAATATCAAACGCATGTTGGGTTATTCTGCAATTGCACAGGTTGGCTACATCATGATTGGCATGGTAGCTATGAACACCATCGGTATGGCTTCGATGGGTTTTTACATTTTTGCTTATATGTTTGCCAATATGGGCGCTTTTGCCGCAGTTGCTATTTTTGAAGACAAAACAGGTTCCTGCGAGATATCTTCCTATGCTGGGTTGTCAAAAACCTCACCTTTACTGGCGGCAACATTGTCAGTATTTCTGTTGTCATTGGCTGGAATTCCCCCTATGGCGGGCTTTATGGCTAAGTTCTATGTCTTTGCAGCCGGTATCAAAGCAGCGCAAAACGATCCCGCACTTCACTTCATGTATTGGGTGGTGGGTATTGGACTGCTGACGGCGGTTTTCTCGCTCTATTACTACGCAAATGTCATCAAGCAGATGTATTTCGCCAAAGAACCCTCTCCGCATAAAGTAACTTTCAATATCCCATCTCTAACAGTATTACTTATCGGACTTGCAGGTTTGCTTGTGTTTGGGATATATCCTGAACCGGTGTTGCATTTCGCTTCCGGCATAGCGAATTCCTTTGGCTTGATACCATAGCCATTTCTCTTGTTCAGTTGTGCTTGACACAGCATTTATTAGAAGATAATATCTATTTAGAAGGAGTTGGCTATAAACAGATGTGGGTTGACTGAAAAAAGAGTTGTTACAATGATAAAATGTTATTTTATCGTTATCGACAGGATACGGTGATTGTGTATTCAGTTATTGTTTTGCCGATCACAACTTTGGAACCCAGAATGGTGGGCTTGTTCAACAAGCTATGGAGTAGTATTGCTAACAGATCAAATCAATAAAATGGATATGATTGTTAAAGAAAATATTGATTTTCCTTTCTTTGGTGGAGTTACCTCCCCATTGTTGACCGGTGAAAAGTCAACATATCTTAAACCTCTAAAGAGTGAGGATATCATCAGTGAAACTCGCTAACCTTCTTATGGATCGTCGTATCAATATCAATCTGAAAGCTCGCACAAAAGACGAAGCTATACATGAGCTAATCAATATGATTCGCGACGAAGGGGTCTCTCTTGACTATGATAGTGTACTAAAATCCATCTACGAGCGTGAAGATATTGACAAAACTTCTTATGGTCACGGCTTTGCATTTCCACACGCCCGTACTGATGCTGTCAAAGAGTTGTATATTCTAATCGGGATTTCCAAAGAAGGTCTTGAGGATAGCACACCCGACAACATTCCAATGCATTGTGTTTGTGTTTTATTGACTCCTTCTACTATTGCTAAGCTGTATTTACAGACACTTTCCGGACTGTCTGCGTTTGGTCGAATGGAGAACACTTTAGAAAAGCTGAAAAACATCACCCACCCAAGGGACCTAATTAAACTAATATCTGATTCCGGCGTTACGGTTGACAAGGAACTCATGGTCAAGGATGTCATGCGGCACAATGTAGTAACAGTTACGCCAGACGACACGCTTAAGCAAGTAGCCAATGAGATGTTCCGTAATCGACTATCAGCGCTGGCCGTGGTTAATGAACAGAATCGGCTACTTGGTGTTATCAGCGATCGCGATCTCATCAAAGCCGCCCTGCCTGACTACAAAACACTGATATCCAACCTCAACTACTCGATGGATGTCGAACCATTCGAGGAATTGCTCAAGCGAGAGGACAAGATCAAGGTCTCCCAGCTTTTCAGAGAAGATTTTGAGGTTACTACTCCCGACACGCGGATTGTCGAAGTAGCTGCCTTAATGATTTTTAAGGATGTTACCAGAGTATTTGTAATATTAGGTGACAATCTTATTGGCATTCTTCTCAGAAAAGACATTGTCAACATGATAATACGGGGCTGAATAATCGACAATCGATCAGTAAATGAGTGTAAGAACAGGCGGACAGCATGACCGAGCAGCACACCAAATACGATATTAACCTCAAATCCTATATTTTCATGGCTGTTACCATTTTAATCTCGCTGCCGGGAGCGTGGTTCGGCCTGTATAATTTTCATATATCTCCCCAATGGGGTATTCTTGTGTTCGGTTTTGCCATTTTCTGTGCCGCATTCATTCTGGCGTGGGCTGCCGAGGCAGCCCAGGTAGATATATCAGAATCACTGGCAGTAGCTATTCTGGCGGTGTTGGCGGTTTTGCCGGAATACGCCGTAGATTTTGTCTTTACATGGAAATCTGCTCATGACCCTTCACAAGCCCATTATGCTATCGCTAATATGACAGGTGCCAACCGATTGCTACTCGGTCTTGGTTGGCCGCTGGTGTTGATGTTATTTATATTTGCCAAACATAAGAAGAAAATTATCCTCGATAAAACCCAACGGGTTGAAATCTTCTATCTGACCATGGCGACTCTTTACTCTTTCACCATTCCTCTGAAAGGGTCTCTTAACCTGATTGACACTGTTATTCTTGTAGCTCTCTTTGCCCTTTACACACGGAGAGTGGCTCAGATGGAAACAATTGAGCCGGAACTGGTAGGGCCGTCCAGAATTGTAGCCAATATGGCTAAGATTCCCCGACGACTATCAACGATATTTCTGTTTCTCCTTGCAGGAGCTATTATTTTCTTCGTTGCCGAGCCGTTTGCGGAGTCTCTGGTTGGAGCCGGTAAAGTATGGGGGATAAATGAGTTCTTTTTGGTTCAGTGGCTGGCGCCTATTGCATCCGAGTCACCGGAGTTTATTGTCGCTGCCACTTGGGCTATGAGAGGAAATGCCGGATCGGCACTGAAGGCTCTAGTCTCATCAAAAGTCAACCAGTGGACGCTTCTGATAGGGACAATCCCATTGGTTTTTGCAATATCAGGACAAGCTATCAGGCCATTTGTACTTGACACTACTCAGACCCACGAATTACTTCTCACGGCCGCTCAGTCGCTATTCGGTGTTGCTGTATTGATAAATCTCAAATTTGACAAGGCAAATGGTATGTTGCTGGCGGTACTATTTCTGGCTCAACTAATTGTTTCAGAAATACGTATGGAAATCGCCGCCATATATCTGCTTCTTGCTGTGGTCTATTTTGTTCTACACCGCCGAGACCTTATGCCTGCTCTTCACATGGGACTGGGGTTAAAAAATCAACGCTGAAGGTATTTGGCTTGGTTCTGTTTGAAAAAGAGGAACTTGTTACTCGCCTGAAATTATTTCTTCTTGTTTTTCGGTTTCTGTCTAAAGCCTATTCGCGGGAATGGATTAGATATGGAACTGGCTATATTGGTCAGGTGGGCGTTTACCCGCTTTAGTTGTCGAACGTAGATCGCCAGGCAGATTGCAGAGCTTGTGGAGAAAGATTTATTCTGCTTGGTAATAAGAGATGATAAAATATGATCAGCAATTTTCCCCATCTTGTCTTCTCGTTTCAAAATAGCGCTGGCTTCATCTATGTCCTGTTCGGTTAGCACATGAAGAACCTGTGGAAAAGTTTCCTTGATTACTCCCTCCATCTTCACAATATCATCCTCAAAAGGACCGCCTATAAGGCGTTTAGGGTGCAGTGTGGCAAGCTCTGAGATGTTTTTGGTATAGTCGCCGATACGTTCCACATCAATTACAATTGAAACCAGCGCTAACCCAGGGACAATGTTCTGGGTTCCGGCTATTGTAAGATGAGTCAATACATTTCGACGCACTTCCCGAAGGTGTTTGTTAATTCGACGGTCCATCTTTTTGATATCAAACGGCAGCTCATCGGTGCCGGTCTCTCTTAGTGTGCTTCGCGACGCTTTATACATCTTGTGATCTGACTTTAACATCTTCAATGTCGTGTTAAATGCTTCGTCGAGAAGATTCTCTGATCCGAATAACTCTTTGAACTTGCTTAACATCACTTACTCCATACTAATCTGTTATGAACAGAATTACACCCGGTATAATAAAGAAAACTATCAATACATACAATATCGGAGTCAACTTTGATTTTTGAGTTAATTTCGATAGTTTTGTGGACAGCCAGATAGGAATACGTTTAAGTGGCCAAAAGATTCCAATTCCGTATATATTGAAAATAAGATGGGAAAATGCAACACTGATAGCACTGTGAGAGCCAGTTACAAATGCAGCAAGGAGTGCTGTAATGGTGGTACCTATATTGGCTCCTAGCAGGTAAGGGTATATCTGGTCTACATTCAAAATACCAGCACCGATAAGAGGTACAATTATGGAGGTAGTAATTGATGAAGATTGTACAACAGCAGTCAAAACTGCACCGAGAACAAAGCTCAAAACAGGGGTGCTAAATATATACCGCTGGAAGAAATGTTCTACGTGGCTGAGAACCATCGACTTAAGAAGCTTCGCTATATAGCGTAACCCAATGAAGAGAAATACGAATGCTATCACCGCTGAAATCCACGCTGAGTCGCCGGTCATATGAATGATATACTTTGCTACCGGTTTGGTAATCACCCCAAGAGGAGAAGTAAAGGTAATTCCTCCGAAATTACTAAATACTCCTTCAACCGCTTGTGCTGTCCGTCCAATCAGATTAAATGAAACCTGCAATGGCAAGAGAACCGCAACCGAGCATAAATTGAAGATGTCATGTAACACTGAGCCACTGAAAGCTCGTTGGAATTCATCTCGCCGTGAGATATTTCCCATTGCTACCATGGTATTAGTTACAGATGTGCCAATATTTGCGCCCATAACCATAGGAATTGACGACTCAAACGACAGTGTTCCAGAGGCGACTAAACCTATAACGATGCAAGTAGTTGTTGACGATGATTGAATGATTGCCGTAGTGAAGATGCCAATCATCAATCCTACAATCGGGTTCGAAGTAGCGTGAAATATCGCATCGGCAAATCCTTTGCCGAAAAGTTTGAATGTACCCCCCAGGAGGACAATGGATAAAATAAATAGATAAATCAACCCAAGCAAAGCCAGAAACTTGAGAATTAATTCCATCGACGACTTTGATCGGTCGCTAATGGGGGCGACAAACTTGGACTCGTCAGCCATACGAGGGTGTTGTTACTCCTACAATATGCATATCAACGCCTCATTATTATTGTGGCTAATATACTCGACACGCATACTGTGTCAAGAAGAATGCTGCTTT
>JAYEIF010000118.1:0-14957 GCA_034659895.1 Candidatus Zixiibacteriota bacterium | reverse complement strand
TACTTACGAGGGCAAACAAAATGCCCATTGGGAGATTTTATGAAAATATGTAATGGACTGAGACCACTGATACGGGGGCAAGTCCGCTTTATCGATTAAGTTAGGAAAAATTAACTATCCTCGAAACAGCAGGACTAGTGAAAAAAGGACTACGGTTACGGGTAATAACATAAAAAATGAATACGATGTTGCGAAATGCACCACCATCGCTATACCAATAGAAGGAATGATCAAGTATTTTACGGTTGAGAACCCGATTTTTGCCAACTGATAAAATAATAACAAGAGTAACACTGCTAATGCAATATAGGCGGCTATCAAGCCATTTTGACCAAAGTGTTGAACTATCAGTTCTTTGATAGAGCCGACCGTCCCGGAATACTCTTCTGCTTTACTTGATGCCTGATCAGCAAAAGCCTGCAATTGTTCTTGTATCTCAGTAGGTATCATATTGTTCCTCATCGATTGGCTCGATTGTAAGCGAGGATTCTCCTACCCTCATCAATCCTACCATACGCTGGGTGAGGAAATTTTTGGAAGTAATCCACTTATGGGATAATTCCAGTATTTCAGATTGGTCCAAATCGGATTTCCAATCAAGAATTAATTGTTCGATTGTACGGTCATCAACGACCACATCATCCATTGTCAACACAAAATTAACTTTCATGGCTCTCGGTCCTAACAAAGGTGTTCGTCTTGTTCACTGCCGAGATATTTTGCAACTGTTATGCCATTATTTGAACGACTGAGCCGTCAAAATGCTATAGGCGTAAGAGTCAATAAGTTACACAGGCAAATGTTCAAATACAGGACAGACCGGAAACCATTTCATATTTAGTTTTTAACAAAGAACAGTAGGACAAAGTCCTCAATATATTGGAGTATCGGTTAGTTAACAGAAATAGTTAATTGGCAGTTTCTTTGTTAAGAATCTCCGTGAATTGAAAATTATAGAATACTGGACACAGAATTGAGATATTATTACATTAGCAAAAGTATGAATATTTTAAGTAATCAAAGTTATGAAAAAGCATTACAAATAAAAATGCAAAGAATCAGTGTGTTTGTGTTAATACTACTGCTCTTTTTGGGATTAGCAGGAAATACCTTGTCACAGGAAGTGAACTGCGATTTTGACAGACAGTATCCTTCGGTTGAAAACGCAAGAGATGCTGTTAATTTACGATCTGATTGGCTTTGTGCGCAAGCTGAGTTGCAGTATATTCTCGATTTTACAAAACCATCGCCGTCAGTGCAGGCTGATGCTCATATTCTGTTGGGAATAGTGTATTTCAACATTCAACCTGACAGCGCAAGCAGATATAAGTTGGCCAAGCAGGAATTTGAAGAAGCATTTAAGGCATATCCTGATTGGAATGGGAAGCTTGATCCAAGCGGACCGGAGCTTGAAGCTCTGCTGATAGAAATCAAGGATGATGACTCATTGCGTGTATCCAGTAAAGGCAAGCGGTGGTACCAGAAACGGTGGGTTCAGATTGTCGGGGCGGCACTTGTGGTAGGTACGGTAGCAGCAATCTTAATTGGTGGTGATGGAGATGGACCGAAAGAAGAACCTATGCCTGATTTTCCATCTCCGCCCGAAGGTTCACAATGAAATTATACAGACATCCCAATTTCCAAAGATGAAATAGAAATATGAAAGAAACAGCAATTCTAATAGCATTTGTCTCCTGTCTTTTGTTTAACACAGCAGTAGTTGCCCAACCGGACCCAAATGATGTTGGTACTGCTGATACAGTAGCCTTGTTATTCCAGTTCAACAATGATACTACCAAAGCCATACTTGAGGTCTATGTTTACAGCGATGAACAACTTCTTGGCGCTACTGTTGGCTTTACCTGGGACAACGCTAATTTCCAGATGGACAGCGCTGTCGCCACAACTGAGATAAAAGAGGCTTTTGATCTTATTACACTTTTTTATGAAGACGACAGCCTTGAACTTACCAATGAAAACCAACGTTTTCTTTTTGGTGGATCTCGTGGTCATTCCTCTGGTTTAGCAGGTGATGCCGACGAACGAAGACTTTGGTCAACCTACTATTTTAGTGTTGATAGTTGGGACGGATTTGCCAGCGTAGGTATAATTTTTGATACGCTTGAATGGGATGGAGGAAGTGAATATCTGTTTGTCGCTAAAAATCAATCAGACGATACACAAGTTAGCTTCCAACCTCAATGGGAAGGTCCTCTTGAAATTGGCAACAAGACCTTACTCTCTTTTGAGCTTATACCCCCTGATACAAGTATCTGCGAAGATTTGTCATTTCAATATAAAGCAGATGGTGTTTTTTCGGATTCCTCACTATGCGATGTAACAAATTCTGTTTTTAACTGGAGCAGTACTAACAGTGCAGTTGCGACTGTCTCACAATCCGGTCTTGTCTCTGCAATTTCAGCCGGAGAAACTGAGATTATTGCATCTATTGATTCAATTGTAGATACAGCAACAATCACTGTTATACCGTCGATTTACGTAATACCTGCTAATGCAGATACTGTACCTGCTGAAAGTTCTTGTACTCTTTATGCTGATACACCTAATCAACCTGACTCGATTAAGCTCTATTATCGTATTGGCGGATCTAATGAATGGTCATCCGACTATATGACTGGAAGTAACGACACTGTCTCTGCGACAATACCGACAGAATATCTTAACCTCCGAGGTATTGAGTATTATTTTCGCGCATGGAAGAATGGCACAAGCGCCTCAATGCCTTCGATAATCTCCGATGATTCGCTGTATTTACTACGGACGAGTGTCACACGGTCTCAGGGTAATATTGATATCGAGCCCGGAGAGTACCAAATGATTGGATTTCCTTTTGAGGTTCTGCCTGCGGATTTTGATTCAGTAATTGTGAATCAGTTTGGTTCACCTGATGAATATAGCTGGCGCTTCGGACGGTGGAATCCCGTGACGGAGGAATACGATTCCTATGAGTTGGCAGGGGATCTATGCAATGGTTACGGATACTGGATTATTGCAAAGGACATCTCGGATTTTGGAGCTGCTGGTATTTCAATTGTGCCTGATACTGTATTGTATGACAATAATGATTCGCTGATTGGGCGATACCGTGTTCTTGAGTTGGAACAGGGATGGAACCAGATTGCAACACCATTTGCATTTCCTATTGATTGGAATGATAAAAAAGGTGACGAGGAAATAGACTCTCTATATAGCTATAATCAAGAATCTGGCTATTCGCTTGCTTCTACTATGGAGCCATTCGAAGGCTATTGGACAGTTAATCGAGACAATTCAACACGTATTCTCTTGTTGCCATATCAGGAAAATTCATCCGTGTCAACAAATGTGGAACAACCGGAAGCGTCAGAATACGAATGGATAGCGCAGATTCATTGTCGCACGAACGAGTCTGCGGACTTGGTAAATGTAATAGGCGTGCATCCAAAGGCAACCAATGGATTTGATAAATATGACTTTGCGGAACCTCCTCCAATTGGGAAATTTGTTTCACTTGAGCTAACCCCGCCTGAGTATTCAAAATATAGTCTCGGTGGAGATATCCGCGCACCAAGTGATTCCGGATACCGTTTTGAATTTGAAATTACGACCAACTCATCAGGGCCGATTTCATTGACACTTGTAAATGAATATATCAAGCCGAAGCTTGATATACATCTGGAAGCTGCTGATTGCTCATGGCAGACAAAATTGATGCGCAACACCACTATAACACTTCCAGAGCAGCATCAGTACGACACAAGTCGATTTGTGCTTGTCGTGAAAAAATCGGACGAGAATGACGAAGACTCTGAAGAAATCCGTCCTGATTCATATAAACTTTATCAGAACTACCCGAATCCATTTAACCCTATTACTGCTATACGGTTTGACATTCCGAATGAGGGTATGGTTCAACTGCATATTCTGAACGTCCTTGGGCAGCATGTTCGGACATTGGTGAATAGCTACTTTCCCGTTGGTACTCATACTGCCATTTGGAGAGGGCGAAATGATAATGGAAGCGAAGTTTCCAGTGGGGTTTATTTTTATCGTCTTGTCAGCGAACAAAACAGCATATCGAAGAAGATGCTGTTGATTAAGTAAAGCAGCGACAGCACACTTTGTGACTATTGATTGTTTGAAAACTCTTTCGTATTGGCAATCACGGCGGCGCCGATTGAATCTCCCCAGACATTGACAGTTGTTCGACAACGATCAAGGAACCAATCGACTGCCCAAATTAAGCCAATACCTTCAAGTGGTAGCCCAACCGCATCAAGCACAATCACCATCATTACAGTTCCTGCGTGGGGTATTCCAGCAGCACCAATGGAGGCCAGTGTAGCTGTCAGGAATATAACTATCTGTGATCCGATGGGCAGGTCAATGCCGTAGATTTGGGCAATGAATAGCGCCGCGACAGCCTCATACAATGCCGTGCCATCCATATTGATGGTTGCCCCAAGCGGTAGTACGAACGACGACGCTCTGTGATCGATGTGGTTTTTCTCTTCAGCCGCAGAAATTGTAACAGGAAGAGTTGCAGTGGAAGAGGCTGTTGTAAACGCTGTTGCCAGTGCCTGCCCCATGTTTACGAAGTACCTAACAGGTCGTTGTCGGCCAAGAAAGCGCAGTAGCAAAGGCAGAGTAATCATACCATGAATCAGCAATCCAATCAGTACTGTAAGAAAATACCAAACCAGACTTGTAACCAGTTGATCTATGGAATCGCGTTGCTCGGCAACGATACCACCAATTAGAGCAAATACTCCAATTGGACCAAACCAGATTATCAGATAAACAATTTTCATCATAGCAAGATTTACCCCTTCAAACAGGGCAATCACAGGTTTACCTTTATCGCCAATAGCCGTAAGCACCCCGCCGAATACCAGCGAAAAGACAATCAACGGCAAAATCTGTCCTTCTGCGGCTGCCATAAAAATGTTGCTTGGAATAAGCCCGGTGATAACATCGATAAGGGATTGCCCTCGGCTGGATTCGACTATATCCGGGACGAAAGCGCCGAAGTTTTCTACACCCAATCCGGGATGAATAATATTGACCATTATGATTCCAAGAAAAACCGAAAGGCTGGTTGTGAGCAGGTAATATCCAAGTGTCTTGACAGAAGTTCGCCCAAGCTTCCGAACATCTCCCAGAGTAGCCACCCCGATTATCATTGAAGCCACCACCAACGGAACAACTACCATTTTAAGAGCATTCAGAAAGAGCGTCCCGAGAAATTTTATATGCAGAATTGTATCACCAAAGAAATATCCGCAGACCGCACCAAGTACGGCTCCGGCAATCATACCAATCAGAATGATGTTTCCGGTTTTTCTATTCATTCATCTGTCCTCACTGGAGTTGTCTGTATTGTAAACAGGATATACAGATTCTTGCTATATGACAACCTTAAAGAGTCGAATTTTCTGACTCATAAAATTCTTTAGTCACTAAAATATCTCTCTTTCAAGCCGATAAATATTTATATAAAAATATATTTGTAAAATAAAGATTTTGGATGTACCAAATAGAAAAAACATATTTCGGCCTTCGATTGACTTTTGCAGATATCATTTCCGGTGAAGAAATGGCTCGGTGGGTTGAGGAGTTTTCAGCAGAAGTTGATAAAATCAATGGAGACTTTGCAGTCTTTATTGATATGAGAACGCTGGAGATTCTGTCGAAGTATGCTCAAGACAATATGAGGAAAGGTCAGACAGCTGCTCGAGAAGGCGGAATGCTCAGATCTGTGGTCATTCTTTCCAACCCAAAGATAAAGTTGTTGTTTGTCAACATTGCTAAAAAGACTGGTATCTTTGAATGGGAAAGGTATATTGATGCTTCAACTGAACCTGATTGGGAAGAAAAGGGAATGCAGTGGATTCTCAATGCAGTTGATCCGGATACTGGCAAACGTCATGAAAGGGACCAGAAAATACTTTCAGGTTTCTAAAATAGAATTTTACATATCGATAATTAATGTTTTGGGCAAATCGAAAGATCTCGCCCATTTTGTTTTCTATTTGAAAAACATTAATCCTTTACAAAAGAATCTGACGAATCATCGCCAAATTGCCGATACCGTTAATAATGAATTGTAAATCACAAATGGAAATGTTGATATGATTGGATTGATTAGCGCACTCGAAGAAGAACTGTTGTTATTTAAGAAACAGGCGGATATCACTGATGTAGTAAATCAGGCAGGTTTGATTTTTCACTTTGGGACTCTGGAAGATCAGAAAATTGTCCTCATGCGCTGTGGTGTTGGGAAAGTCAATGCCGCTGTAGCTACGCAGCTTCTGATTGACCGTTTTGGCGTTGATGCGGTTATCTTTATGGGTCTTGCCGGAACCCTTGTCCCACATTTGAAACAAGGCGACATAGTCGTGTCAAATTATGTCGTGCAGCATGATATTGACCTGACAGCATTTGGCCGTCGACACGGCGAAATACCAGATATGAACCGCCTATTTGAAGCTGATCCAAAGTTAGTGCGATTAGCAAGTGATTCATGGGATGAAACAAGCATTGCAGATGATGGCGATAATCAATTGGTTGTGGGAACAATTGCCACTGGAGATTTGTTTGTCTCTGACCAGAAACGGATTAAATGGCTCCAGCGCGAATTTGGCGCAGTAGCCGCCGAGATGGAAGGTGGCGCTATCGGTCAGGTATGCAACATGAACCGAGTACCATTTGTAATAATTCGGGTTATATCCGATGGAGCTGGTGACGGTGCAGCGGGCGAATTTATTATGTTCCTCGACCAGGCTTCGCAATTAACCTATCAGTTGATAACAGGTATGTTGAAAATGATGCCTGCCCATAAAACACCAATTTTCGCTAAATAGGATATAAATGTTACCCTGTTTTGATTGACATTAGGGTATCATTCGCTATTTTTTCACCGCTATGATAAGGCTTTTGTTTTCATCGTTCCTTGCTGTCTTTCTGTTGGCTGAGACGGCTGTTTCCCAAAGAACAATTAGCGCCAGCCCTTCCTTTGAAGCATACCGTTCTGTTGGTGAAGTACGAGTGTGGAGCTTTCTCTTGAAAGATTCAGTACTTGGTCAACTGCAATCTCAGATTGTTCGGAAGTGTAGTATTGATGGAGTAGATGGATATGTCATCAAAGAAGATCTGAATTTGGATTATAATTTTGTTCAATCTTCATTGGAGATAAAAACTGCGGGGGAACACTATGTTGCTTCTGATGGAGCTTACCTTGGGGATAATCTGGAAATAACTATCAACGGTAAAACAGAACGGTTTGTACTTGAACGCAATGGAGAAAAGATTGAAGGATATATCACTCGCGAGGGCGAGGAAATTGAGCAGTCGCATAAGGTAACTAAAAATACGTTTGCCATTGATAATAATTTCATCGATCAGTATGAACTATATTTTGCTATGCGAGATATCAAAGTTGGGGATCAGATAACTGACAGCATATTCATGCCTCAGAGTGGCCTTATGGCTCATATCAAAGGTGAGGTAATAAACTTTTCATGGCAACGCTTGCACAGTAAGCTTCTTGACTCGGTGTTTGTTGTTCGACTGAGCGAACCGCAACCATTGGAGTTATTCATCAATAAAGACCGGAGACTTCTCAAACTATATGACCCCTCTCAGAACTTGAGAGCTTACCTTGATGTCGTTCAGCAAACTTCGCTACCCAAACCAATACGACCAGTTTTCACCATGCAAAAGCTTGGTGCGCTGTTACCTAATTTTCTGATATATCTTCTCGCAGGTGCTATCGTTGCTTTGTTTTTTGTCGGGAGAGATTTCAGAAGAAAAGAGATGACGTATGCCGTTTTAGCGGGACTTGTGTCAATTGTAGCTATTGTATGGGTGCAAATTCCTTTGCAGGAGTATTTACTTACAAGCTCGCATGCACCCGGTGTATCGGCTGAGCCACCGTCATTTTTCAAGGTTTTACTTGGAATGATACCGGCTGGTTTTATTCAGGAAAGTCTTAAAATACTCGCAGTGTTTGCATTTGCGTCCATTGGAAAAATCCAGATGCGTCACAGGATATTGATTGGAGCTGGTTTTGGTGCTACTCTTGGTGTTGTTGAGGCTTGTTATTTGACCGGTATGTTACCATTGACAGGACTGTTATCATGGAGCCTTTTGGAACGTATATCAATGATAACTTTTCATACAACCACGGGTGCTTTGCTTGGTCATGCAACGACAGGCGGACGGAGTCGGATGTTATACATCTATGTTTTAATGATTATCATCAATACTGTTTTGAGAACGCTTCCATATCTTGTTCAAGCGGATATCTTTACGGCTCCTGTTATGCACTTGGTATTGGGTTTTGCAGTAATCGGACTACTGTTGGGTGTTGTAATTTATTTCAAGAAGACTGCCATGCAGACATAATGATTCTTGAAAAATCTATGGGAACATATATTTTCAGCTTCATATTACTCTACGAATGTTCAGAATATAAATTAGCATTATGAGCGCCTGTTCTGCAAAAAGTATATCACTGTCCGTAACTATCTAATATAAACCAACTTAAGAAATCGCTTGCTCTCTTCGGTAGTATAGTCGTTTATTAGAGTAATAAATGGAAGTAATGAGCTGGTCGATATAAGTGGTGTTGCAATAACACTGGATATTTCAGGATTAGTATGGCACTTAATGTCTGTTTCTACGAGGATAACTCATATAAGAATTTCTATCCGCTGACTCACCTGAAGTCTGTATATTTACTCCGAACAGGTATGGTGGAATTATTTCGCAATACAGAGCGGTATTTCCCGAAAGCTAAAGTAACATTTGCTTGTCGTTCCCATTTAGTTCCTCTGATAGCTGAGAGCTGGCACGATATTTCAGTAAACAGCATTAAGCCGAACGGAAACGATGTATTGTTTATCAATGGCCGCCTTAGAGATATTGGAAATCTACCTGAACTTGTAAAGCAGTCAAGTTTGTCTACACGGTATATCACTGCTGAGAACGAAGTTGTTGCTGTTTTTCTCAAACCTGATTTGATGGATTCTATTTCCTCAGAAGCTACACCTGTCGAGTATGAGCAATTGGTGAAAGATAAAGCAGAATCCATAAATACTGTAAATTCAACAGCAACTCTTTATCGTCACGCATGGGATCTGATAGCAGATATTGAGAGTGCGATTAAGGTTGATTTCAAACATTTACGGTCAACTTTTGAGAATTCAGGTTCGGTGAAAATTAACGATGCAGCAACACTTGTAAACGATAAGGACATTTTCCTTTGTGATGGTGTTGAGGTCTGCCCGGGGGCAGTCATTGATGCTTCACATGGTCCTGTCTATGTCGGCGCAAACACAAGGATTGAGTCTCACTCCGCTGTTTATGGTCCCTGCTATATTGGAGATGATTGCATCATTTTAGCTGGAAAAATAACTGGTTCATCAATCGGTTACGGTTGCAGAGTGGGAGGAGAGGTTGAAGAGTCTGTTTTTCATTCATTTGTAAATAAGTATCATGCTGGATTCATCGGCCATAGCTATGTTGCTCCATGGGTAAATTTTGGGGCAATGACAACAAACTCTGATCTCAAGAATAATTACTCAAGTATCCGCATTTCGCTAAACGGTCAACTTTCTGATACCGGTTTGATTAAATTAGGTTCGCTCATAGGCGACCATACGAAATTTGGAATCGGCACGCTGCTTAATACCGGAATCAACATTGGGGTTTGCTGTAATATATTTGGGGGAAATCTGATTCTTGACAAGGAGATACCATCTTTTAGCTGGGGTGGAAGCGATGGTTATACTAAATATCATGTTGATAAAGCGATTGAAACAGCTAAAGTAGTGTCTCAAAGACGTCACTGCGATTTATCACATTATGAGATTGATATCCTGCAATCAATAGCCTCTGGAGATGATAGCGAAGAAGGTGTTCTGGAGTTTGATCCTGTCCGCCAGACAGGCGGGAATGTATAAGAAAGAACAATGTGAAATAAATGGCGTTGATTTGGGATTTACGGCAACATATATTCATGTTTGGAGGTTGAAATAATATGCCACAACTAAGGAAAGATGCGGTCACCGGGCGCTGGGTAATTATTTCCAAAAATAGACGACGACGGCCTAATTCTTTTGAGTCCGTACCTAAACGCGGACCAGCCCGGCTGTGTCCGTTCTGTCCTGGTCATGAGGATAGTACACCCCCTGAGATTCTGGCTTACCGTAAGTCCGGAACTGAGCCAAACCAACCGGGTTGGTCATTACGTGTTTTCCCAAATAAATACCCTGCTTTGGAAGTTGAGGGAGATCTTGTCAGGGAGCCACACGGTTTGTATGATATGATGCAGGGGGTGGGAGCGCATGAGGTGATTGTTGAAACTCCTGATCATTCGAGTGATATGGCTCAAATGGATGAGAATGCCATTCGCAATGTGTTGTGGGTATATCGAGAAAGAATGATGGATCTGGAGCGCGATCGTCGCCTGAAATACATTTTGGTTTTCAAAAATCACGGATCTGCCGCTGGCGCATCGTTGGAACATTCCCACAGTCAGTTAATAGCTACTCCTATCATCCCAAAGAAAGTACTTGAGGAAATTAAGGGCAGTAGAGAGTACTTCGAGTTTAAGGAGCGGTGTGTCTTCTGTGATATTGTGCGTCAGGAACTAGTTGACAAGGAACGAATTGTCAACGATTACGATTCTTTTATCGCAATAGAACCATTTGCCGCACGGTTTCCGTTCGAAACATGGATTCTTCCGAAAACGCATCAATCAAGCTATCTGGAAATGAGTGAAGCTGATTTTACAGTCCTTGCACATGCTTTCAAAGACATTCTTACGAGACTAAAGATTGCTCTCAATGATGCTCCGTTTAACTTTGTCCTTCACACCAGGCCGGTTTCTAAGGAACATCATGAATACTATCACTGGCACTTTGAGATTATGCCAAAGTTGACCAAGGTGGCCGGTTTTGAGTGGGGTTCAGGGTTTTATATCAATCCGACCAGTCCTGAAGAAGCCGCTGCCTACCTTCGAGATATTGATGTCGATATTAACTCTCAATCAGATTCAAAAATGACTAAGAAAGAAAATAGAAAATAATTGTTATGAGAATATGCTTTGTTGCTTCAGAAATGGCTCCGTTTATTAAAACCGGAGGTTTAGGTGATGTGGTCGGGGCGCTGCCAAAAGCTGTAGCCTCCCTTGGTCATGAAGTCAGGGTGTTCATCCCTAATTATGATGGTCTTATGTCTGAGATCGACCATTTGAAACAAGTGTCGTGTGAAGTCCGTGTGCAGGTAGGCGAGAAGAATTACCCAATAACACTACAGATGATGAATTTGGGGAAGACAGGAGTGCAGGTCTATTTGATTGGCAATGAGCATTTCTTCTCCCGTAAGGGTGTCTATCTTGATCCGGATACAGATAAGGATTACGAAGACAACGACGAGCGTTTTATCTTCTTTGCCAGGGCTGTTCTTGCGATTATGCGTGAGCTGAAATTCCAGCCGGATATTATTCATGCCCACGACTGGCAAACGTCGCTCATTCCTGCATATTTGAAAACTACTCATGCTGATGACTCATTTTTTAATAGCTCTCGTTCGGTTCTAACGATACACAATCTGGCATATCAGGGAAAATTTAAGTCAAAACGCTTTAATTTACTTGGGCTGGATGACAAGTTATTTATGCCTGCTTCTGGAGCATTTGAATTCTATAACGAGGTCGATTTTTTGAAGGGTGGTATTGTCTATGCTGACCATATCACTACAGTTTCACAAAAATATGCTGATGAAATCCAGACATCAGAGTTTGGTTGCGGACTTGAGGGTATATTAGCTGAACGGAAAACCAATCTAACAGGAATACTCAATGGTGTTGATTACACCGTTTGGTCGCCATCATGTGACAAACAAACCTATGCCCGATATCATATTGACAATCTCTCCGGCAAGCGGACAAATAAAGTAGAGTTACTTAACAAGGCAAATTTGCCCATCCGTGATAAGACGCCACTTATTGGTTTGATATCTCGACTCGAAGACCAGAAAGGCTGGAGGCTGATTTCTGATGTGGCTGACAGATTGCTGAGTATGGATGTCCAAATGGTAGTTCTTGGTACAGGTCAATCCAAATACCATGATTTGGTCGACAAACTACAGGAGAAATATCCTGATAAGTTCCACGGCTGGCTGATGTTTGACGATGTTTTGGCTCATCGTATTGAAGCGGCATCTGATATATTTCTGATGCCTTCAAAGTTTGAACCGTGCGGGCTGAATCAGATGTATTCGCTCAAATACGGCACGGTGCCAATTGTACGCAAAGTGGGTGGATTGGCTGACACTGTTGTTGACTATGATTCAGACACTACCAAAGGAACCGGCTTTGTGTTCGAAGAACATAGCCCCGAGGCAATGCTGGAAGCAGTTGAACGTGCGGTGAATCTTTTCAAAAAGAAACGAGCATGGATAAAAATTATGAAAGCTGGAATGCGGCAAGATTTCTCATGGAGTCGTTCGGCTTCTAAGTACGTTGAACTTTACCAACAGCTTGTTGGAGCTTAATACCGAGGTCGTAGTTTGAAGAGTTCAATCAGAACTATTCTATACATAGTTCCGGCATTAATTGTCTATGCTTTTTTAGCGCATCAACTCAATTTCATTCAGGATGACGCATATATTTCATATCGCTATGTCGCCAATTTCCTGAATGGCGATGGTTTGGTTTACAATATAGGTGAACTGGTAGAGGGATTCACAAACTTTGGTTGGATTGTGTTTCTCATTCAGTTTGGTGCGCTGGGTTTTGATTTTATTTTCTGGTCTCAGGTGCTTGGTTTCTGTTTCGGTGCTGGTATCATTGTTCTGACATTCCTCTTGAGCCGCCTTATTATCAAAGACGAACTCTCTTCAATAATTGCCACATTGTTAGTTGGTGCCAATATGTCATTAGCTTATTGGGCACCGGCTGGGTTGGAGACGGCGGCGTTTGGCTTCTTTGCTCTGCTTTCTTTTTACTTTTACTTAAAACGCAGCTATTGGTTGATATGGGGGCTTGTGATGTCTGTATGGATGCGGCCAGAAGGCGCTCTGGTGGCATTGCTGTTGCTGATTGTCGAAGCCGTTAGGGAACGGCGTCTTCCAAAGTTTTCCCTCATTTGTGGAATTACGGCATTTATTTTGTCATTGCCATTTGTTGGATTCAAATTGTTTTACTATGGTTCCATTCTGCCGAATCCATTCTATGCCAAAACCGGATTCAGTCTGGCACAGCTGGGAAGCGGTTTGGAATATGCCGGACGGTTTTTCTCGCACTATGGTTTTTGGGGTATTGGATTTGTAATTCCACTGATTCTAATTAAACGACTTTCATCTCAGGCGAGAACATTGTTGTTGTTCACTGCACTTTACATAATCTATATCATTCTGGTTGGAGGAGATGTACTCAAAGCACATCGCTTCTTCCTGCCGCTGTTTGGACCGGCGGCAATACTTGTAGTGCTGACCATTACACTCCTGATTAGAAAATTCTCTTTCAAAACCAGGCAATTGATATTAGTACTAATTGCAATTCCACTGTTGGCTCTAACATACATACTGCCACTGGATTTTGTAACTAATTATAATGACTTGGAAAAATTCTTTACGAAGAAAATGGGAATGGAAGCTGAGCACATGAAAGCCACAGACAGCACCAATTTCTCGGCAGCCCTGTCAACAATCGGGATATTTGGTTACAAATTACTGGGACATGATATCATCGATATGGTTGGTCTCACCGATTCCACTGTAGCCCGCCACCCTGAGAAACCGATTGTCGGTATGGAAACTACATGGAAAGAGCGCAATTATAACTCTGCATATATTCTCAAACGTGCCCCGGATTATATCCTATTTTCAACTGGTATTAAGCCATCTGCTCCTGCTGAAAAAGCGCTTTTGCTTTACCCACAGTTTCAGCAGGCATATCGGACAGTGGCGTGGTATTTCAAGGTCAATCAAAACTCCAAAGGAACTTTGCATCCGGCCTACATAAAAAGACACCCTATTGTAGGAGAACTGAAACCGACCTATTCATTGGAATTCGTTAATAACTATAAGCTGGGGCTGGAGTATAAAGATAGCGATCCGAGTAAAGCTATTATGTATTATAACCGGGCGTTGAGAGCCTCGCACCAGCCGCTGAAAACCTCGCGCCAGCCGCCATATTTGTATTTGATGTATTTCAAAGGTAAAGCGCATATTATGGCAAATGATTTTGGTGTAGGGCTAAAGCTGTTAAACGCTGTAGTTGAAGCAGATTCAACGACTTACATTGCTCACTTTAATTTGTATATATATTGTGTTTTATCTCAGGATACAGCCAAAGCGGCTATTCATGAACGCTGGCTGAAGAAGTTAGTGCCATGGTATGTTGACAGAGTAAAAGAACAAGCCGCAGAGATATTAAGAAAAAGTCGATAAATTAGAGGATATATTTTTTTAGCAGGGAAATAAGTTGACAACGCTTTCGTCCGATGTTATAAATAACAGCTATTAAAATAGCGGGAATAGCTCAGTTGGTAGAGCACCACCTTGCCAAGGTGGCTGTCGCGAGTTCGAGTCTCGTTTCCCGCTTTTTTATTTGGCGGCATAGCCAAGTGGTAAGGCGGAGGTCTGCAAAACCTCTATCCCCCAGTTCGAATCTGGGTGCCGCCTTTTTCTTTTTTTATTATTCATCCATTAATAGCCAAAATTAGTTATATGGTCTTAGGCTTCCCCTGCGAAAACGGATACGGAGTTCACTAGATAGGGATTGCTGAATAAGGTAAAAGTTCAATGTTTATATACAGATAGGTGTATTTTATATTGTCTCACGTGAACGGGTTTTGTTATAAATAGCTTAAAAGGCTTGCACTAGATAAACATTCTACACGCCACAGCGCACTTTCAGCTCGCGTAGCAGCGGGGCTTGTCTCCGC
>JAYEIF010000117.1:0-15022 GCA_034659895.1 Candidatus Zixiibacteriota bacterium | reverse complement strand
GGAGAGCCAAGTCCGGATCCACAATCATATACTGTAAGTTCCGATGGAGATTCACTGTATTTTGATTTATATGAAAACATCTCATGGCTTACTCTCAGTCCGACTTCAGGATGGACTACCCAAGCCATAAGCGTTATTCCTAATACCAGCGGGACGCCAGTGGGTACATATATTGACTCGATTCGCGTTGAGTCTGCTGAAGCTAGTAACTCGCCTCAATATGTGAAGGTAAGTCTTACGGTTGAGCCGCCTCCGCCGGAAATTGGTGTTACACCTACTGTTTTGTATTTCAACGCTGTTGCCGGTGGAAACAACCCTGATGACAAAACAGTGACAATTACCAACGAGGGAGGCCAGATTCTTAATTGGGAAGTATCCAATACTGAAAGCTGGCTCAGCCTATCGCCTTACAGTGGAACTGACTTAGGTGATGTGACAGTCTCTGTGGATATAGCAGGACTTTCCTTTGGTGATTACGAGGACACAATTGTTGTCAGTGACCCAAATGCTTCAAATAATCCGATAAAAGTTCCAGTGTTCCTTTCTATTGGATCAGATTTACCTATTATCGAGGTTGACTCAGCATTTAACTTTGTCGTCGTACCAACCTCAAAGATGGCAGTAGAACCTCGCTCAATTCTTATTAGGAATGGCGGAGCCGGTACCATGAATTTCTGGATTGAGGAAAACTCTACGCGATTGCTGTCGGTGATTCCCGATGCCGGTACTGCGCCGCAGGAAGTCGAAGTAGGGTTCAAACTCGTTTCAGGGCAATCAGGCGACGATTTCTTTGATACTCTCTGGGTTTATTCCAATGAGGCGATTAACTCTCCATTCCCAGTAGTATTTCAGTTTCATCTGATCGACAATCCAGCTCAAATGTATGTAACAACCGACACAGCTTTCCTACAACTGTATGAGTGTACAATGGGAGCAGGTGTTCCACCACCGACAATATCTTTCTTTGTGAATAATGTTGGTGGCGATAACCCGATGGAATTTACGACTGTATGGGAATCTGATTTGTTCTCGGTTACAGTTATGTCTCCAACTGCACCATCTGGAATAAGTGTCAATGCTAAATATCTCAATTTGCCGATTGGAACTTATCTTGATACGATTGTCTTTTATGCCCAAACATCAGTTGATCCAATCGATACAGTCATTGTACGATACGATGTAATTGCCGGCACAGAAACGCCTGAGATATGGTTATCTGGGTATGACTATGTCATCCCAGCTCAGGAAAATTCAGGACCTATACCTCCAGTGGCTCTTGAAATAAATAACCTACATGGTGGTTGCATGGATTGGTACATTTCCGAGGAAGTGCCATGGATGTATCCAACCGATACTGGAGGAACAGTACCCTCAGCTATTGGGCTGGGTTCCAACGCTGATGGTTTTGTCTTCGGCGAATACCCAGATTCTTTCCTTGTATACTCCGATGTTGCCGCCAATAACCCCCAGCAGGTAGATGTGCTATTCCGCGTTTGGCGGTTTCACGGAGACATGAACTATAACTGCGAAATCAACATAATAGACGTTACGTATTTTGTCACTTATCTTTTTCTATCAGGTCCTCCGCCAATACCGACATATTTTGTGGGTGATGTAAACTGTGATCACGCTGTTAATGTCATTGATCTGACATATCTTGTTAGCTATCTCTTTAACGATGGACCAATCCCATGCGGTAATCCATATTAGAAAAAGCTACTTATTTCTGTGATATACGAGAGCGTCACCTCGGTAATAGGTGACGCTCTTTTTGATTTCTTGCTATTTGTTCATCAAATCTTTACGACTACAGGTAATGTTGAAGTGTGATATAAAAACAACCCTTATTTAGGTTTTATTCAGCATACTCTATTTATGGTAGTCGGTGCCGTGCAGAATTGAAAATCCACGGTAGAGTTGCTCCAGCAATACCAACCTTACAAGCTGATGAGAGAAAGTCAAAGAGGAAAGGGAAAGAATCATATTTGCATTACTTAACACCAGATCGCCGAGTCCATACGCTCCACCAATTACAAAGGTAACGGTTCCTTTCGAACTTATCTGAACCCTTTCGAGAATTTTTGAAAAAGACAAACTATCGACTTTTTTACCAATGTCACTGAGAGCGATTATTGTCCCTTTGTTCAGTAATGACATTAATCGTTTGGCTTCATCTTTTTTGATCTCCTGAGACGATAAAGACCCTGAATGCTTGGCTGGCGAGACAATTGACCACTCGACAAGGGCAAATCGTGACAGGAGTTTTTCGAAATGGGCACAGCCATCGCTTACCCAGCGGTCCTTGTTCTTTCCAACAGCTACAATTCTGATTTTAAGCAAGTGCTCCGACCTTAACAATCAATCGCCGTTGACGGGGACCATCGAACTCACAGAAATACACACCCTGCCAATGTCCCAGAACAAGATTGCTATTATCAATCAATATCTGTTGCGAGCATCCAATCAACGAGGATTTAATGTGGGCGTCTGAATTTCCCTCAGCGTGATGATAGCCTTCATTTTGTGGAATTTCTTTTGTCAATTTGTAAATAATATCGCGGGTAACATCAGGATCGGCATTTTCGTTAATCGTAATAGCTGCTGTAGTGTGAGGAATATGACATAGAGCAATGCCGTCAGATACACCGCTCTTATTAACTGCTTCACGTATCAGATGTGTTACATCAATCATCTGATTTCGCTCCGATGTTGGAACTGTGAACTCAACCATCAGAACACAAAGCCTCCGCAAACTGAGTAGCATCAAATCGTTGAAGATCATCAATACCTTCTCCCAGTCCAATGAAGTCAACCGAGACTCCGAGTTCTTCAGCCACAGCAATCATAACTCCACCCTTGGCGGTTCCATCCAGCTTGGTGACAATAATTCCATCACATCCGACGGCTTCAGTGAACACCTTAACTTGGCTGATAGCATTCTGTCCGGTGGAGCCGTCAATAATCAGTTTACTGTAGATTTGAGCATTTGGGATGGCTTTATTTACCACTCTCCGAATCTTCTTAAGCTCTTCCATAAGATTTGTCTTGGTATGCAGCCGTCCCGCAGTATCTATCAACAGCAAATCTGCCGAGCGGGCAACAGCCGCTCTTGCGGCATCATAAGCTACTGAGGCTGGGTCAGCTTTATCCTCGGCTCTGATTATATCAATTTTACTGCGCTCTGCCCAGATAGTTATCTGATCGATTGCTCCTGCGCGGAAGGTATCACATGCGGCAATGATTACTTTTTTACCTTCCCGAGAAAATTGTGCGGCAAGCTTTCCAATCGTGGTTGTCTTGCCTACACCGTTGACACCGACTATGAGCCATACAGCGGGTTTAGGGTCGTCTCCCTTAAACAGCACAGATTCATCACGGGCAAGAATAACGGAAATTTCCTCTTTGAGAAGAATCAATACATCCTCGCCGTCAGTTAACTTGCGTTCCTTAGCCTTCTGTTTCACGCTCTCTATCAGACGCATAGTAGCGGCAGTACCAACATCAGCCTCAATCAGAATTTCCTCAATTTCATCAAGGAGATCATCATCAATTTTGCGATGTCGGATTACCTGTGAAATCTGCCCCATCAGGCGAGATTTTGTTTTGCTGAGTGATTTCTTTAGTTTATCGAAGGAGTCGAACATAATTGTTTCCGATTGTCTATTGTTTTTTATCAGGATCAACAGCTGAGGAGACAGACCCTTCGATTCGTTCCTGAACAGACTTAGGCAAGTCTTGGGAGGATTCCGTAGTCGGTTTAGCAGTATCCGCATCATCAACAGCAGTAGTTGTCTCATCGTGATGAACAATTTCTAATAATTTGTCGCTGTCTTCATCCTCAGTGAACCTGACTGCTACCAATTGGGAGATGCCGGGTTGCTCCATAGTAACACCATAGATGTTGTTGGCAGCTTCCATAGTAATTTTATTGTGAGTAATTGCCACGAACTGGGTATAGTCAGAGAACTTGTCGAGGATTTTTAGAAACCGCCGGCAGTTGGCATCATCAAGCGGAGCGTCTATTTCATCAAGGATACAGAATGGCGAAGGCTTGACCAGATATAGAGAAAACAAAAGAGAGATAGCCGTCAATGCTCTTTCGCCACCCGACATCATAGTAATCGATAGAAGTTTCTTGCCGCGCGGTCTGGCGATTATGTCGATATCTGACTCCAAAGGATTGTCTGGATCTAATAGTTTGATGCTGGCTTCGCCACCACTGAACAACTCCACAAACAGTTTTTTGAAGTTGGATTGGACTTTTTCAAATGTCTCATTGAATAGCTTACGAGCCGTTTGGTTAATTTTGGATATAGTCTTGATGAGATCATTTTGTGCATTCTCAAGGTCAGTAAGCTGCTCATTGAGGAATTTCTCTCGATCGGCAACACTTTTGTATTCTTCCAGCGCAAGGAGATTCACTACGCCATATTTTTTTAGTTGTTCTTTCTGTGCGGTCAGGTATTCTCTTGCCTTGGCTTCACCTAAGGAATCGTCGGGACAAGAAGTTTTAATCTCGCTCAGGTCAAGTTCATAATCTTGCCTTATTCGGTCCAGCAAAGCACCGAGTTCTGACTCGAAGGTGGTCAAGCGTATTTCAATCTGGTGCTTTTCATCGTTTAAGGTTTCACGATCAAGTCGGAGCTTTTTAAGGTCTCTTTCGCTTACCGAAAGTTGCTCGTGCATTTCAGAACGAGAGCCCTGTAATTCATTCTGTAGGTGTGTGATTTGTTTACGTTTTTCAAATACCTCTTTGAGTTGTTTCTCAAGCACTGCAATAGAATCAGCGGAAGAATCAATCTCTGATCGAGCTTGCCGAATTTCGTCTTTCTTTGTGTCAATGGTGCGAACTATCTCATCACGCAGTTCACGGATATGTGATAGCTTACTTTTAGTTTGCTCGATTTTACTTCGAGATTCAACTATGCTTATCTGAAATTGAGATACATGCTCCAATGCTGAGGTTGCATCACTTTCAAGTTCAGCAAGACGTTCACTACCATCAGACATAGCTGACACTAACTGCTTTTTCTTGTCTAATAGTTTATTGTATCCTAACCCTAGATTGAGTTGACGGTTGCGGATATGCTCCAGTTTATTGGTAGCAGTTTGGCGTTCCCTTGCAAGGCGTCCCATTTCAGTTTGAGCTGTCTTGTACTGATATTCCAGATTACCGATTTCTCTATCAAGTGATTGCAATTGCTCGTCGAGTGATTTAGTAGTTTCCGACAGTTGTTCCGACTTGGCACGCGTAGCAGCTATATCAGTAATAAGGCTGTTTTTACGCTCCTGAGCATTCTGGCTTTTGGCAGTTAGTTTAGTCAACGCTGTTTCTTGTTCCGCTACCTTTTCCTGACGACGAAAGAGAGGAAACTTATCGTCTGATCCTCCTGTAATGGCATTTCTATTGTAGAGAACCCCATCAGTAGAAACAGCCGAAAAACCATAAGGAAGACGTTCAAGGATGGGTGTCGGATCAGAACCGGCTTTGAACACTGCCGTTCGTGACAGAACAGTTTCCATCAGGGGACGAAGGTTTTCATCTGTAGAAATATAGCTATTAAGCCATCCAACAAACTCTGGCAGGTCAAGTTCGGGCCGTCGCGCTACCGGATTGAGCATTCCGCTGGTTGGCACCAAAAGCCCGATCTTCCCTTTCTTTTCACTTTTGAGAAAGCTAATGATTTCTTCAGCTGTTTTTCTGTTATCGCAGATGATGTATCCCGCAATTTCACCGAGAGCGGCCTCAGTTGCTGTTTCCATCCCTTCTGCCGGCACAAATTTCTCGGCTACTGTTCCTGTAATTCCCTGCCAGTGCTCCCTCATCTCCATAGTTGCGATTACGCCGGACTCGTAGCCTTCATATTGAATTATCATTTCCTCAAGAAGGTTCCTGCGAGCCTGACAAGCCTCAATAGATGCCGCTAAATTGGATATTTCAACCGTAACCTCTTCGCTCTGTTCGACAATTTCATTCATGTGGTTAGTCAAATCGGAGAGTGCTTCTTCTGAAGAGATTTTATCCTCTCTAAGTGAATCTCTTTTGAGTTGCATATCATTAATGTTGCCTGTCAAAAGAGCGCTTTCACTTCGAATCTTATCGTGTTGGCTATTTAGATTTTCTGCCAGTGTCGTAAGCTCTGATTTCTGCTCGCGGAGATTTTCATCATCAGTTTTTTCAGAGGACAACTTACCTTCCAACTCAAGCAACTTCTGGTTCTCGGATTCCTTTGTAGTTCTTTCTTCAAGCAGACGTTGATCAGCCTCAGCTTGTATTTTTTGTGCATCTTGCAAATCAGATTCCAATGAGGAAATTTCATCCTGCTGTTTTTTCAGTGTATCTTCGGCTTCAATAGTCTGTTCGCTAAGAATGCGGGTGCGTTCATGAAAGCTGTGAATGTCTTTATCATTGCGTTCGCAGAGAGTGCGGGCGTTGGATCGTTTCTCGCTGAGAACCAGTATTTTATTCTCAAGGTTGTGAGCTTGCTCGGTAATATCAAAAGCATCACTGCTTATACCAGTCAATTTTTGATCCACGTCGGCCTGTTTACTTCGCTCACCTTCAAGTTGAGCCGATATTTTTTCGATGGAAGTCTCTGTTTCAATTACAGCATCGGTTATAGCGTTAAGACGTATATTGATTTCACGTTTTTCTTCCTGGATACCTTCCATGCGGCGAGAACTTAAATACAGTTCCCAGTTTTTGATATTGTCGGCTACACTTTGATATCTCTCGGCTTTTTTCTGTTGGCGCTTCAACGAGCGGACCTGAGTCTGAACCTCAGAGTAAATATCCTTGAGCCGAAGAAAATCGGCCTCCGTTGCTTCTAATTTGCGTAAAGCAGCCTTTTTGCGCTGTTTGTATTTAGTGATACCAGCAGCTTCCTCAAACAGAAAACGCCTTTCTTCCGCTTTGTCAGAGATAACAGCTTCAATCATGTCCTGTTGAATAACGGAGTATGACCGCGCCCCGACACCAGTATCATAAAAGAGCTCTGTAATATCTTTGAGACGGCAGGGAATCTTGTTGAGAAGATATTCGGATTCCCCACTCCGAAATAGCCGTCGTGTTACTTGAACTTCACCATATTCAGTAGGCAGAATACCACGATTGTTTATCAGTGTGAGCGAGACCTCGCTCATTCCCAGAGGTTTTACATCGCGGGTCCCATTAAAAATAATCTCCTCCATTTTGTTTCCACGGAGCATAGATGTTCGCTGTTCTCCAAGAACCCAGCGTAGTGCATCAAGTATATTTGTTTTGCCACAACCATTGGGACCTACTACAGCGGTAACCCCCTGTGAGAATTGAATAGCAGTCTTATTGGCAAAGGACTTAAATCCCAGAATATCCAATCGTTTTAGATACAATGTTCCTCCAAGAAATTAGCGACTTTTATTTTCAATTGAATCACTTTCTATCATCAGCTGGAGTATCTCCAGCAAAGAACGGTAGATGTTGCGTTCGTCGCGTAGATATTTTGTTTTTATTTCCAGATTATAATATGGTTCACCGAGATGGTTGCCACGCCCAATCCTTATCGCTCCCGGAAAATTGAGAAGGATGCTCGATGTGAACCATGACTGATTAAGATTCATATCAAGAATAAGATCGAAGTTTTCTCTCTTCAGCACTTGCAGATAGCTTTTCTTGGCAACGCCCGACCATGCCAACTGATCCAATGTGGGAGTCAGAATAGAGAATCCTTTCCGCGGGAATATATCGGTTATCATCAATCCCGGCATTGCTAAAAGAGAAATCGATGCAGGCTTAAACAATTCAGTTATTTTTGGCAGAAACTGTTTTATCGTAGTAAGCTCCCGTAGTTCTCCGGGAAGGCAAACAAGGATGCGCTTTGGTTTTTGCAGAGAGGACGGAAAGTCAAATTGAACAACCTGCATTTTTTGTTTAAGGCGGTTCACTTTCGATTTTGCAATGATATCCTTAATGCTCATTGGAGCTGTCCTCCTGAGTGCTGGCAGTATCCATTTGAATATCAGATTCTAATGAAGGTGAAGATGGCTCAGAGTTTGTTTTTTCTGTTGATGCTGTTGTATCTTCTACTAATGGTCCTATTTCTACTTCTGGAAGATTCATAAATGAATCTATATTTGCCTGATTGATTTTAACTTTCGAAATCCGACCGTTTGTTGGTGAAGCCGGATTGATAATTCTACTGTTGAGTTCAATATCTACCATACGCGGCACTGCCACAGATAGTGTAAGCCGATATTTTGCTGTTACTTCGTAGGTTTTCCCTACGACAAGGTTGCGGTATATGGCTGTGTCTCCATCGGCAAACACTGCAGCCCAACTTTCGCTCCGCGCTGTCAATTTTAGATTGAGATAGTCTGACTTCTCGTACTCCGGTACATTCCAGTCATACTCAGCGTATGAAGATTCAAGCTCTCCCTCTGGAAGGCGCTCTGTCGGTCCTTCAACGACTTCGCTCGTATCGGAAAACGAACCAGTATTAGATTTCATATCTTTGAAAAATTGCTTCAAAACAAAATAACCGCCAACTATTAATACTATCGCTATTCCTATCCATAGCAACTGATGCGTCGTCTTTTTGTTTGGCTGTCTCTGCTCATCGTGGAACTTCTCGGAAGGTTCCTCAGTTGTGTCAGAATTTTCAGTATGCTGTTTAGATTTTTTCTTGTGCGCTTTTGATTGTTTAGAATATTCACCTATATCTTCCTTGATTGCCTGAACTGTCGCTGAGTAATCTACACCAATAGCTTCTGCATAGCTTTTTGCAAATAAACCGAAGTATATCTCAGATGGTAGTGTACTGACATCCCCATCTTCGATACATTTCAAATTACTTTCGGAGATTCTCAGGTCTTCAACTAAGTCTTCAAGCTTAATATCCTGACGTTCGCGCTCCAGCCTGAGCAGCGCTCCAAGTTTTTTTTCTAATTCACTCATATTCAAACGCTTAGTGCGCCACTACAACATACGGTTGACTTTCTTTGCAAGCTCATCCAAAAGTTCTCTCGGCAAGCCAATTACATTATCCAAATTACCACTGATTCTGTCAACTAAAAAGGCCCCCATCCCTTGTATACCATAGGCTCCAGCCTTGTCCATAGGTTCACCTGAGGAAATATATTCCTTTATCTGATCACTTGTTACATCGTTAAAATATACCTCGGTTGTTTCATAGTCAGACACTAAGAATCTATCACCAGTGAATCTATCACCAGTGAATCTATCACCAGTTGCCAAAGCTACCGCCGTACATACCACGTGTTGCTTACCGGCAAGCGTTGACAGTATTTCAAAGGCTTCGTTTTCATCGGTAGGCTTGCCGAGAACACTACCGTCAAGAATTACAATTGTATCACAACTCAATACTATCTGATTCTGCTCCATGTGTTTGCCAACCCAGCGGGCTTTTGCTTCAGCAAGCCGTTGAGCAAAAACATACGGTTGTTCTCCGCTTAGCTGCTTTTCCTCAAGTCGAGGAATCGTCTGAGTGAACTCAACTCCCATATCTGTCAGCAACGCCAGTCTTCGTGGCGAACCTGAACCGAGAACAAGTTCCCTTTTCTTGGCAAGCAGTTTGAAATTGCTATGATTCATATTCGAGTACGAACGTTACAGGTCCGGAATTTGTGAATTTAACATCCATTTTAGCGCCAAAAGAACCGGTCATAACTGTCAAACCAGAATTTTTTACGAGTTCGACAAAGCTATTATAGAGACGCTCGGCTTTTTCCGGCTCCATTGTAGTGTTAAATGACGGACGTCGTCCTTTGTTTGTGTTAGCACAGAGTGTGAACTGGGATACTATCATTATCTCTCCGCCAATATCCTTAACTGATTTGTTCATCTTGCCTTCCTCGTCCTCAAAAATGCGGAGATTAACTACTTTGTCTGCCAAATAGGCACATCCGCTTTCTTTATCTCCTGTCTGTGTGCCATGTAACAGCAGTAATCCGCTTCCGGTTGATGAGAATAGGCTTCCATTTATCCATATTTCTACTCCATTTGTACGCTGAAGGACAACTTTCATTCTTCCTCCTTTACAAGTAACAAATATACAGTTTGTGTGAGGTAAAACAATCAGAATCGTGCCCTATGACATTTTCAAAATTAACTTGCATTTACATAATGATATGATGATAATTGCTGGCATGAATAATACGAATTTATCATTTGGAATAGACATAGGTTCTGTTTCCGTCAAATTGGTATTGATGGAAAAGGATGAAATTGTCCGTGAAGTCTATCGTCGTTTTCATGGAAAGCCATTTGAGACTTTATATGAACTGCTGAACAACGAGTTTAGCGATCTTAAAGAACGCTCGTTCCATTTTGGGCTAACAGGGATCGGGAGCAAGACTGTCAAGTCTCTTTTGAACGGTAGATTTTACAGCGAAATCGGGAGCTTGGCACGCGGTAATCGGCATATAGTTCCTGAAGTGAGAACAGTAATCGATATGGGTGGAGAGGATTCCAAGCTATTGATTATTGATGAGAGAACAGGGACGGTTGAAGACTTTGCAATGAATGCGCAATGTGCGGCTGGCACAGGGTCATTTCTTGATCAACAAGCTGGTCGGCTACGTATATCCATTGAAGAGGAATTCGGACAACTTGCCCTAAAATCGAAGAACCCCCCTCATATTGCTGGACGTTGTTCAGTATTTGCAAAGACGGATATGATTCACTTGCAACAAGTTGCTACTCCTGATTATGATATCGTGGCTGGGCTTTGTTTTGCTGTTGCAAGAAACTTCAAAAGCTCTATCGCAAGAGGCAAAAATATGATTAAGCCGATTGCTTTTGAAGGAGGAGTCGCGGCTAATCCTGGAGTAAGACGGGCTTTTACTGAAATTCTTGATTTGCAACCCGGAGAGTTAGTTATTCCCCCTCACTTCAACGTGATTGGCGCAATTGGCGCCGCTTTACTGGCATCAGAAGATGAGGACACTGTAACTTCTCTTGATACAGATAAACTTGTAGAATATCTCAATAACCGTAGTGTGGAATCATCTGGTCGTGAACCTCTATCTTTTGATTTTCCTGAAAATAAATACTATGATGTAACGAAAAGGGAGTACCCTTCTGATATTGATGGTCTTGATGTCTTTCTCGGTATAGACGTCGGATCATTGTCAACCAATGTAGTTCTAATAGATAAGAATCACAATGTGGTTGCTCGTCGTTATTTAATGACCGAGGGGCGACCAATTGAGGCGGTGAAACGCGGTTTTAAGGAAATCGGCGAGGAAGTTGGAGACAGGGTAAATGTTAAAGCGGCTGGCACAACAGGATCTGGTCGTTATTTGACAGGGGATTTTGTTGGAGCAGATATTGTACGGAATGAGATAACAGCACAGGCTACAGCAGCCATTAGTATTGATCCAACAGTAGATACCATCTTTGAAATAGGTGGTCAGGATTCCAAGTATATCTCAATCGATAATCGTGCAGTTATTGACTTCGAGATGAACAATGCTTGTGCCGCCGGTACAGGATCTTTTCTGCAGGAACAGGCCGAGAAACTCAAGATAAACATCGAAAAGGATTTTGAAGAGTTAGCTCTAAGCTCTAAATCGCCTGTTGGGTGCGGAGAACGATGTACGGTTTTTATGGAATCAGATCTGGTTGCACACCAACGTAATGGCGCTAGCAAGAACGATTTGCTGTCGGGACTGTCGTATTCTATAGTTTCTAATTATCTAACAAGAGTTGTCGGTGATCGTCGTGTTGGCGATCATATTTTCTTTCAGGGCGGAGTTGCATGGAACAAAGCTGTAGTAGCGGCATTCGAGAAACTCACTCGCAAAAAAATTACTGTTCCGCCACATCATGATGTTACTGGCGCTATTGGAGCTGCTATTCTTGCTATTGAAAAATCAGGCGAACCTAATTTTACCACAAGTTTCAGAGGATTTGATCTGTATAAACGTCATTACAGCGTTGAATCCTTTACATGTACAGATTGTCCCAACCGGTGTGAAATTCATGAGGTATTAATTGAGGGTGAGGAACCTCTCTATTATGGATCTCGTTGCGGTAAATATGATGTACATAAAATTAAAGATAAAGAATTACCTCCAAACTATGCCAAACTGCGTCAGAAATTGCTGTTTAAGAAATATAAGGATTTTCCAAAACCTAAACGGTTTCGTGGTAAAATAGGGATTCCACTGGTTCTTCTATTCTACGATTACTATGTTTTTTGGAGCGCTTTCTTCGAAGCTGCTGGATTTCAGGTTGTTAGCTCCGGGCTCTCGAGTTCCAAGATAGTAGATGAGTCGCTCGAACTCTTTTCGGCCGATTCATGTTTCCCTCTCAAGCTTGTTTATGGTCATGTTGCCAAACTTATCAAAAAGAAGGTCGATTTTATTTTCATTCCGTCTTTTATTAAAGTCTCCAATAATGCAGAAAAAGATGAACAGGGAAGTTATATTTGCCTTTATTCTCAGACTATTGGGCAATCTATAAGTAACCGCTTTGAT
The DNA here is from genome assembly GCA_034659895.1 of Candidatus Zixiibacteriota bacterium. Taxonomy (GTDB): domain Bacteria; phylum Zixibacteria; class MSB-5A5; order GN15; family FEB-12; genus B120-G9. The sequence goes on along the minus strand of JAYEIF010000117.1, from coordinate 2,545 downwards.
TTTAAAAAGGCTGGTATCAAACTTATAAATTCACCAATTTCACTCAGCAATGATTTTGATAAACTTTATAGCCAGCTTAAAACGCTGGCGTCAGACATTGAACTTACAAATCGAGAATTCAAGATTGCTATTAAAGCCGGAGCCAGTGCTTACAGTCAATTTATAAAATCGATGCATAAAGAAGGAAAGGACATATTAGACAACCTTGGACCTGACGAAAAAGCAGTGGTAATAGTAAGCCGGTCTTACAACGGTTACGATCGACGGCTGTCGATGGATATCCCTGATAAAATACGCAATTTGGGTTTCAAGGCTATCCCTATGGATTTCCTTCCTCTCGAAGATAGTAAAGAGGAATTCGAATTTATGTATTGGATGTATGGCAAACGGATTCTTAAAGTTGCTGAATATGTCCGAAATCATCCCAAATTATTTGCTGTGTATATTTCATCATTTGGTTGTGGTCCCGACTCATTTATAACTCACTTTTTCCACAAGCAAATGACGGGTAAACCTTATGTGCTACTTGAGATTGATGAGCACTCTGCGGATGCTGGTTTGGTAACTAGGTGTGAAGCTTTCATAGATTCCCTGCGGTACTATAAATTTACGACACCAATAACAAACTTCAATATCCGAAACGATGATTTCAAGCCGTTTGAAAAGACAATATATATTCCTTATATGTGTGATCACGCCTATGTCCTTGCCGCAGCTTTTGAGCGATTCGGACTTACTGCAAAAGTATTAGATGAATCTGATGCACTCACACTTGAGTATGGAAAGAAATTTACAACCGGTAAAGAGTGTTTCCCATTTGTGGTAACTACCGGTGATATGATAAAGAAAATCAGATCCGATGGTTTCGACAGAAAACGTTCGGTTTTCTTTATGCCTGGAGCTGATGGTCCATGCCGTTTTGGACTTTACAGTCAATTTCATCGCATTATCCTTGATGATCTGGGATATCAGGATATTCCTATTTTTTCTCCGAACTCCAACGATGGCTATACAGGGTTCGGTTTGAATGGAACTGAATTTCGGAAAATAGCATGGAATGGATTAGTGTTCTTGGATTGCCTGATAAAGTTGCTTCATCATGTTAGACCGCGAGAAAAACAATCTGGAGTTACCGAGCGTTTGTATTATCATTATATTCAAAGGTTAATTGCGACTATAAAAGGTGATGGAGCTTTTAATGATTTAGCTGTAGAGACAGCACGCGATTTTGCCAATATCGAAACTCTTGAGGATTATAGGCCGGTTGTTGGTGTTGTTGGAGAAATCTATCTACGCAACAATCGTTTTACAAATAATCATCTGATTGAAAGACTTGAAAAATTCGGGCTCGAAGTCCGTCTGGCTACTTTCACAGAATGGCCATTATATACATCATACACTTTCAGGAGAGACTCGTTCATTAACAGAAATCTAAAAGGATTGTTAATGAGTAACATCCAGATTCTGACGCAGCAATACATGGAGCACAAAGTCTTTTCAGCTTTTCAGAAGCATTTCGATTTGGTTGAAGACTTATCGGTTGGAAGAGTTATGCAGTTGGCTTCTCGTTATCTGCCGCTTGATATTGAGGGTGAAGCCATACTTACAATCGGGAAAGCTATTGAAATGGGCACAAACGGTGTTTCAGGTATTGTTAATGCTATGCCGTTTAACTGTATGCCCGGAACGGTTGTCACTTCACTCTCTCGGAAATTATCTAACGATCTTGGGAAAATACCGTGGTTAAATATAAGCTATGAGGGTCTGCAGGATTCCGGAGAGGAAATCCGGTTGGAAGCTTTTGCAGAGCAATCCATAGCTTTCTCAAAGCTTCATTCAACTCAGAAAGGAAAGCTTAAATCCATAGTGAAGTAATCTCTGTGAGTAGATTTTAACAATTTTTTTAAATTGCGTGGAACATAAGAGCACAATTTTGTGTTAGAATAAGAAATATGAATCATTTTGTTTGGAGGTAGAAAAGTATGAATGCTCCTGTAGTTGTTAATGAAAGTACTTTTGAGCAGGAAGTTCTCAAAGATGATAAGATGGTAGTTGTGGATTTCTGGGCTGAATGGTGTGGACCGTGTAAAATGATAAGTCCTATATTAGAAGAAGTTGGAAGTGAATATCCAGATCTTATGAAAGTTGCCAAGCTTGATGTTGACTCAAATAACGCTATTGCCGCACAATATGGGATTATGTCTATTCCGGCACTGCTGTTTTTCAAAAATGGTGAGGAAATCGATCGTGTCATAGGAGCTGTTCCGAAAGCCCATTTGGTCTCAAGAGTAGAGAGCGCTCTTGGCTGAGTAGTTTCTCAATAAAGATAAATATGCGCCGGTCAAGATTTTTCTCGACCGGTTTTGCTATATTTAGAGACTGAACCCTACGTAGGACAGGGGAAAAAGTACACATCATAAATTAGGGCTTGTTGAATAAAGTACCTGTCCGCTCGACAGGCGGGTAAGTTCTTTGTTCATAAATAGATAAGCATGTTTTGTATTGTTTCAAGTGAAAGGGTTTTGTTATAAATAGCTTAAAAGGC
>JAYEIF010000116.1:0-15031 GCA_034659895.1 Candidatus Zixiibacteriota bacterium | reverse complement strand
GATAAAACCATCGTCATCGCTGCCGTCAATGTCGTCTTTCCATGATCTACGTGACCAATTGTGCCTACATTCACGTGCGGCTTCGTGCGTTCATACTTTTCCTTCGCCATGACTACGACTCGCCTCCCATCAAATACCTATTTTATGCAACATTTTTTTCGACACTTCTTCTGGAACAGCGCTATATTTAGAAAACTGCATGCTAAAAACAGCTCGCCCTTGCGAGATGTTACGCAGAGTATTAACATAACCAAACATCTCCGAAAGGGGAGCAGTCACTGCAATCACAGTGGCTTCTTGTTTCGGAACCATACCGTTAATTTTACCCCTTCTGGTATTTAGGTCGCCAACCACAGCACCAGTATATGCTCCAGGGACAACCACCTCAACATCCATAATCGGCTCAAGCAATACAGGTCCAGCCTTACGGGCACCATTTTTAAGTGCCATTGAACCGGCAACCCTGAAAGCTATATCCGAAGAATCAATCTCGTGATAGCTGCCATCAATGAGTTCGACATGGACACCCGTCATCGGGTAACCAGAAAGGACACCACTATTCATAGCATCTCGTACGCCTTTTTCAACAGCAGGAATAAATTCCTTGGGAATTACTCCTCTTATAATTTTGTTTTCAAAATGAAAATGAGTGTCATCGGAAGTTGGACGAAGACGCATAACAACATGTCCATACTGCCCTTTTCCACCTGATTGACGCACAAACTTTCCTTCGCACTCTACTTCCCTGGAAATAGTCTCCTTGTAAGCAACCGACGGACGTCCAACTGAAGCTCCTACACCAAATTCACGCAGAAGACGATCGATTAAAATATCCAAATGAAGTTCACCCATACCACTGATAATCGTCTGAGCAGTTTCTTCATCCTGCCTAACGCGGAAAGTTGGATCTTCTTCAGCTAATTTCGTCAGACCACCCGTCAACTTATCTTGGTCGGCTTGGGTTTTAGGCTCTATGGAAACAGAAACTACCGGCACTGGGAATGACATACGCTCCAACATAATCGGATGCTTAACATCGCATAGAGTATCACCAGTAGTTGTTTTACGTAAACCAATAACAGCCACGATATCACCAGCGTGAGCAACTTTAATATCTTCCCGTTTGTTGGAGTGCATACGAAGAATACGAGCAACGCGCTCCTTAATTCCTGAATTCGGATTTTGCAAATACGAACCAGCCTTAACCTGCCCAGAATATATCCGCATATATGTTAACCTCCCCATATAAGGATCGGTTACAATTTTGAAAGCAAGTGCCGCAGTCGGCTCATCATTATCCGGTTTCCTTGTAATAGCTTTCCCAGAGTTGTCAATGGAATGCCCCTCTATCGGAGGTTTATCCAAAGGCGAAGGAAGGAAATCTACCACCGCATCCAACAACTTCTGAATTCCCTTGTTCTTAAATGAAGAGCCACACACCACCGGCACCATATCCAAAGAGATAGTTGCACGCCTGACAGCTGTCATAACTTTGTCCGGATCCAGCGGACGATCCTTAAGGAACTGTTCGAGAAGCTGATCATCATAATCAGCTACTGCCTCGAGTAGTTTTTCACGGTACCTATTGACTTTATCAAGCATATCCTCAGGTACTTCAAGATCATCGTAGGTAGTTCCAGCAGAGTCTTCGTGAAATACTCTGAATTTCATGGACATCAAATCGATAATACCGCTGAACATCTCTCCCTGTCCTGCTGGAATATTAACAGCGACACATTTATTTCCAAAGCGCTCATTCATAGTAGAAATAGCTTTATCAAAGTCGGCACCAGTACGATCCATTTTGTTAATGTAGGCTACTCGCGGAACTTGGTATTTATCAGCCTGACGCCATACAGTCTCGGACTGAGGTTCAACGCCACCAACCGCACAAAAAAGAGCAATGGCTCCATCAAGCACTCGAAGCGAGCGCTCAACCTCCGCAGTAAAATCAACATGGCCAGGAGTGTCAATAATATTAATTGTATTATTTCGCCAAAAGCAGGTAGTAGCTGCAGAAGTAATCGTGATACCACGCTCTTTCTCCTGAGCCATCCAATCCATAATGGCAGCACCATCGTGCACCTCACCCATACGGTGCGTTTTTCCTGTATAGAAAAGTATCCGCTCCGTAGTGGTAGTCTTTCCAGCATCAATGTGTGCCATAATACCTATATTTCTTACCTGTTCTAAACTCATAACACAGACACAAAAAAACCCCGATAAACCAATCTAAAATAATCATTCTTGAGGAAATCAGGGAGTGGTAAAACCTTGTCAAAAAACAAGGATAAACTATACTAAATACAGTCTTACCACCACCGCACTTTCATTATAATCAAAGTTAATTCCCAACTATTAACATTAAAAGACAAGCCTACTTATGCCAATGGATGCTATAACAACTACCACCGGAAGTGCGCAAAGGCCTTATTAGCCTCAGCCATCTTGTGCGTATCCTCCTTCTTCTTTATTGAAGCGCCTTCATTGTTCGCTGCCGCAAGTAACTCCGCCGAAAGTTTCTCAGCCATTGAGTTTCCACTTCTGGACTTGGCATAAGAAATAATCCATCTTATAGCCAATGCCGTGCGTCGCCCCGGACGAACTTCCACCGGTACCTGATAAGTAGCACCACCTACACGACGAGAACGAACCTCAAGGACAGGCTTGACATTATTGATCGACTTATGAAACAGCTCAAGCCCCTTCTCACCCGATTTCTTTTCTGCAATATCAAGCGCGCTATACAAAATCCGTTCCACCGTAGAACGTTTTCCACTTTTCATCAAACAAGACACGAACTGGCTGATCATTACATCATCATACTTGTAATCAGCAACAATCGATTTCTTACTTGCACTATATCTTCTCGACATTTTTCACCTGTTCACTAAGCTTTTGGTTTCTTAGTCCCATACTTCGATCGCGAATTACGGCGATCATTTACTCCCGAGGTATCCATGGAACCACGAATAATATGGTATCGAACACCAGGGAGATCCTTAATACGACCACCGCGAATTATAACGATTGAGTGTTCCTGCAAATTGTGCCCCTCGCCGGGAATATAAGCAGTCACCTCTATCTTGTTGGTCAAACGAACCCTAGCCACCTTACGCAAAGCTGAATTTGGCTTTTTGGGTGTCGAAGTATAAACACGAGTACAAACACCTCGTTTCTGTGGGCAAGCACCCATCGCTGGAGTCTTTGTTTTCTCCAGAATTCGCTTCCTTCCCTTGCGAATCAATTGATTTATAGTTGGCACAACTTCTCCTAAAAAACCTTAGTTAGTCAAAAACTAAACACAGAACCGTAAACTTAACAATAAATACTAAACTGTCAAGCGTTTTTATCAAAAATGTCAGCTATTGTTTTCGGTTTATTATCACCGACAATATTCTCATCAACACCGGTTCCAACTTCTTCTTCTTTTCCCTCTTCCTCTTCTTCCTTTTCCTCTTCAACAACCACTTCGATTGACTTATATTTATCAACACCAGTACCAGCCGGAATTAAATGCCCTATAATAACATTTTCCTTCAAACCAAGTAGATAGTCTACTTTGCCCGATATTGCAGCCTCAGTCAAAATCTTGGTGGTTTCCTGAAATGAAGCTGCCGAGATAAAACTTTCAGTAGATAATGAAGCCCGGGTTATACCCAACAGGAGCGGGCGAGATGTAGCCGGATCTCCTCCTTCAGCAATAACTCTGGCATTTTCTTCTGAGAACTTTGATATATCTACTTTTTCTCCTTCAAGAAAGTTCGTTTCACCTATAGATTCAATCTGCACCTTCTGCATCATTTGTCGGACAATAACTTCGATGTGTTTATCATTTATTTTCACTCCCTGTAAACGATAAACTTCCTGGATTTCATTCACTAAGTATGACTGAGCTTCATAGACACCCATAATATTCAGGATATCGTGTGGATCAATAGCTCCTTCACATAATCGATCGCCAGCGAGAACGTGATCTCCGGAGTGAACCATGAGATGTTTTCCGTGTGGAATAAGATACTCACTGGTTTCGTCATGTTCCTCTTTGACTATAATTTGCTGATGACCGCGGATAGTTTTTCCAAGTTCCACTTCACCATCAACTTCTGAAATAACAGCCGGATCATGAGGACGACGGGACTCAAACAGCTCTGCTACACGCGGTAAACCACCCGTAATATCACGTGATTTGGAAATGACACGAGGCATTTTCACCAGTATATCACCCGCCTCAATTGACTGGCCATCAGAAACCTGCAATTGAGCATCAGTAGGAATTCGAAAACTTTCTACTGTCTTATTACCTTTTCGAATCATAACCGTCGGGAAGATGGTCTTATCTTTAGTCTCAATTATGACAGATTGAATCAGCCCAGTCTGCTCATCGTGAGCTTCACGGAGAGATACATCCTTAATGATATCCTTGAACTTCACCTTACCTGATTTCTCAGCCAGAATAGTACCAGTGTAGGGATCCCACTCAAAAATAATGTCACCACGTTTAACTGCTTGGCCTTCCTTAACCAACAAATGAGCGCCATAGGGAACTTTGAGCTTGGCTCTTACACGATTATTTTCATCTTGGAGATGAACTTCACCAACCCCTTCACGACTAGTCACCATAGCAGTTCCATCGTCGCGTTCTATTGACTTGATCTGCTTTAACAGGGCAACACAGTCGAATTTCGCTTCCACCTGTGATTGCTCTGCAATACGAGCAGCAGTACCTCCAATATGGAAAGTTCGAAGAGTCAACTGAGTACCTGGCTCACCAATAGATTGAGCGGCTACCACACCAACAGCTTCACCAATATTGACTGTTTTCATCGTAGCTAAATCACGACCGTAACACTTGGCACAAACACCAAATTTCGATTCACAGGTAAGTACCGAACGGATATTGACTGTCTCTATGCCGGCATCCTCTATGATTTCCGCTTCTTTCTCTTCAATTTGATCTCCGGCTTTTACAATAACTTCATCGGTGATGGGGTTATAAATATCCTCAAGTGTAACTCTTCCCAAGATACGATCATAAAGAGAGACGATGATTTCCTCTCCCTCCTTAATAGCCGATACCTCTATCCCTCGAATCGTGCCACAGTCAATATCGCGGATAATCACATCTTGGGCTACATCAACAAGCCTTCTAGTAAGATAGCCAGCGTCGGCTGTCTTTAAGGCGGTATCTGCCAATCCCTTACGGGCACCATGAGTTGAAATGAAGTATTCCTGCACGGTAAGCCCTGCGCGGAAGTTAGACGTAATTGGATTTTCGATAATCTCGCCAACACCACCGGTAATTTTCTTCTGTGGCTTGGCCATAAGACCGCGAATTCCAGTCAACTGGCGTATCTGCTCCCGAGAACCTCGAGCACCGGAGTCAGCCATCATATATACGGGATTAAAACCACCTTGGTCCAAAGCTAGATTATCAAACATGACATTGGCGATATCGGCAGTTGTGCGAGTCCACTTATCAATAACCTGGTTATAACGTTCGCCATTGGTGATAACTCCGCGCTCATACCGTTTCTGTATTTTTTTAACATCTTCCTCTGTCTGAGCCAATAGCTTATCCTTTTCATTCGGCACCACCAAGTCATCAATAGAGACAGTCACACCAGCCTTAGTAGCATACTCAAAGCCAACATGTTTAAGTCGATCAAGAGCATCGACTGTTATTGACTGATCAAATTGTAGAATCATTTGACTGATGATTTCTTCCAATTCTTTCTTTTTAGTGACTTCGTTAATAAATGGTACACCATCGGGAAAGATATTGTTAAAAATCAATCTCCCTGGAGTCGTTTTAATCATTTCATGATCAATCCGCACACCTATCATAGCATGTAAATCTACATTGCCAGAATCATAGGCTGCCAACACTTCATCGGGAGAATAAAAAGACATACCTTCACCCATAACGCCAGCCTTCTTCTGAGTTAGATAATAACAACCAATCACCATATCCTGGGACGGTACTGTAACAGGTCGGCCGGAAGAAGGCAGCAGGAGATTGTTGGAAGCCATCATCAAAATGCGTGCTTCGGTCTGTGCCTCAAAAGAAAGAGGTAAATGGACAGCCATCTGGTCACCATCAAAGTCCGCATTGAACGCTGAGCAAACCAGTGGGTGCAGTCGGATAGCTTTACCCTCCACTAATACTGGGTAGAAAGCCTGTATTCCAAGTCGGTGCAGAGTAGGAGCGCGATTGAGCATTATTGGATGATCTTCAATGATTTCTTCAAGGATATCCCAAACCTCAGGTTTCTCACGCTCAACCAGCTTCTTGGCCGACTTGACTGTTTGCACATATCCCTTTTCTTCAAGCTTCATAATAATAAAGGGCTTGAACAGTTCCAATGCCATATTCTTAGGCAGACCACACTGATGCAACTTTAACTCCGGGCCAACAACAATTACTGATCGACCTGAGTAGTCAACTCGTTTACCGAGTAAGTTCTGACGGAAACGTCCCTGTTTTCCTTTCATAAGATCTGACAAAGATTTAAGGGGACGTTTAGAATCACCGCGGACTGAGTGAGTGCGGCGGCCATTATCTAATAAAGCATCAACGGATTCCTGCAACATGCGTTTCTCGTTGCGCAGGATAACCTCAGGAGCCTGTATATCAATCAGCTTCTTAAGCCTATTATTTCTATTTATTACGCGACGATAAAGATCGTTCAAATCAGAAGTTGCAAATCTGCCACCATCGAGAGGTACAAGCGGGCGCAGATCTGGCGGAATAACAGGAAGCACTTTCAGAACCATCCACTCAGGACGATTATTGGACTGGCGGAACGATTCAATAATACGCAGACGTTTGAGCACATCTTTTTTACGCTGAACTGACGTTTCAACTTTAGCCTGAGCATGAAGCTCTATAGCCAATTCGTCGATATCCATTCTCGATAATACTTCACGAACAGCTTCAGCGCCCATGCGGGCATCGAAATTCTTTCCAGCCTCCTGAAGCTCGAGATGTTCTTCTTCAGTAAGAACATCCCCCTCTTGGTAGGAAGAGTTGCCCGGATCAATCATCAAGAATTTCTCGTAGTACAGAATTCGTTCCAACTCTCGAATCGAAAGATTCATCATATGTCCTATGCGAGAAGGAAGCGATCTGAAATACCATATATGCGACACAGGAACAGCCAATTCGATATGTCCCATACGTTCACGCCGAACCTTTGACTGAGTTACCTCAACACCACATCGATCACATACAATTCCACGAAAACGAATTCGCTTATATTTCCCACAGCTACATTCCCAATCCTTAACTGGACCAAAAATACGCTCACAGAACAAACCATCCCGCTCCGGCCTAAATGAACGATAGTTAATCGTCTCCGGTTTCGTAACCTCCCCGAAAGACCACGAAAGAATAGTCTCCGGAGAAGCTATCTGTATTTGGATAGCGGCGTATTCAGACGGACCCTTCTTCTGTACCATGGTCTTCTTAGTAATATCGATCATGGTTCTCTCCTCATATTACCAGTGCCGTTTTTCATTGCAAGCTTCCCCATACCTTTGCTCTCTACTTTTCAATAAGTTTAACGTCAAGCCCCAACGCTTGCAGTTCTTTAACAAGGACATTAAACGCCTCGGGGTAGCCAGGCTCAGGTGAATCTTCACCCTTAACTATCGCCTCATAGACTCGGCTGCGACCTGTCACATCGTCGGACTTAACAGTCAGCATCTCCTGTAATGTGTATGCAGCTCCGTAAGCTTCCAATGCCCAGACCTCCATTTCACCAAAGCGCTGACCGCCAAACTGAGCTTTACCACCCAATGGCTGTTGCGTAACTAAAGAATACGGACCGATTGAACGAGCATGGATTTTATCATCAACTAAATGGGAAAGCTTTAGCATATAGATATAACCCACCGTGATCTCTTTATCAAAAGCTTCTCCAGTCATTCCATCATATAGAGTGGTCTTTCCATTTTCTGGTAAACCTGCCTCACGAAGTTTGTCCTTGATATCTTCCACAGATGCTCCATCAAAAACAGGAGTAGCAACATTTTCACCAAGCTTATTGACAGCCCAACCAAGATGGGTTTCAAGAACCTGTCCAAGATTCATACGTGAAGGGACACCGAGAGGATTAAGAATAATATCAACTGGCGTGCCATCAGCCATATGCGGAAGGTCTTCAATAGGCACAATTCGAGATACAACACCTTTGTTCCCGTGACGACCAGCCATTTTATCTCCAACTGAGATTTTTCGGCGGGTAGCTATAGTCACTTTTACCAGTTGTTTTACACCCGGAGGAAGTTCTGCTCCGCGTACGATATTATCGACCCCTACTTCCATCTGCTGACGTTTATCAGCTATCAGTGTCGCCGCATCTTCTATAATGGAATTAACAGATTTATTTATTGTTTCATTGTTACAATAACCATCCGGCGCCACGGCGTTATCAATATCAAACTCAGCAAAGAAACCTTCCTTGAACTTGTGACCAGATCTCACCAACACGGTATTATCGATAGTAGAACGAATTGTCTGTGAAGTTTTCCCAGTTAACAATTCATCTAATTTCTTATTTCTTAAAGTTTCGATTTCTTTAATTAGCCGGTTGAATCTCTTTCTAATAGAGGCAATTTCTGTCTTTTCCTGTTTCTTTGCCTCTTCAGTACGAATCTTACGACTGAAGAGCTGAGTTTTAATAACAACACCTCTCATACCCGGAGGAGTCTTCAAAGAAGCATCGCGCACATCTCCAGCTTTTTCGCCAAAAATCGCCCTTAAGAGTCGTTCCTCAGGGGATAGTTCAGTCTCACCTTTTGGTGTAACCTTACCGACCAAGATATCGCCCGCTTCAACCTCTGCTCCTTCTCGTATAATTCCTTCCTCATCAAGATTTAGGAGAGCTTCCTCGGAGACATTTGGAATTTCACGGGTGATTTCTTCTGAACCACGCTTGGTGTCACGGACTTGTAATTCGTATTCTTCAACATGAACCGATGTATAAATATCTTCACGGATCAATCTTTGTGATAGAATGATAGCGTCCTCGTAGTTATACCCACGCCACGGCATAAAAGCCACAAGCACATTGTATCCAAGAGCTAACTCGCCATTGTCAACAGCAGGACCGTCGGCGATAGAGTCACCAACAGAAATACTATCACCTATATTGACCACTGGTCGGTATCCAACACATGTATTCTGGTTGGATCGACGGTATTTGGTAAGTTCGTATTCGTCATTTTCTACCCAACCTAACTGATCGGGGTGATTTTTAACTTGGGGTTGTATCACAATTTTCGAGGAATCGACATGAATCACCTCACCCGAACGTTTTGCTTTAATTACGGATCCTGTGTCTTCGGCAACCCTACGCTCCATACCAGTCCCAACAACTGGAGCTTGAGTTTTTAGAAGCGGCAAAGCCTGGCGCTGCATATTTGAACCCATCAGAGCGCGGTTTGCATCATCATGTTCCAGAAATGGGATAAGGGACGCTGCAACAGAAATAATCTGACGCGGTGAAACATCCATATATTTCACATCATTAACATCGATCAACGGGTAATCAGAACGACGGCGCGCAATAATACGGTTATCAACAAAGCGATTACTCTTATTAACAGGTTCATCACATTGAGCAATAAAGTAACGATCTTCCTGATCAGCTGACAGATATTCTATATCGTTTGTCAACTTTCCTTTCGAGATTTTCCGATATGGTGTTTCGATAAAACCATACTTATTGATGCGAGCAAACGTGGACAACTGCGAAATCAATCCGATATTAGGACCTTCCGGTGTTTCAATCGGACACAGTCGGCCATAGTGAGTGTGATGCACATCACGCACTTCGAAACCGGCTCTCTCACGGGTCAAACCACCAGGCCCAAGTACTGACAAACGCCGCTTATGTGATAATTCAGAGAGAGGATTAGTTTGATCCATAAACTGCGAAAGTTGAGACGAGCCAAAGAATGTCCCGACTACAGTTGATACTGTTCTTGCATTAACCAGCAATTGCGGGGTAACATTTTCCTGATCTTTCAAAGACAGTCGTTCCCGAATCGTGCGCGCAACCCGCGAGAGTCCAACTGAGAACAGATTGGACATTAATTCACCAACAGTGCGAGCACGGCGATTCCCAAGATGGTCTATATCATCTGTAAAACCCTGATCGTTAACAAGCCCAACAAGGTATTTGACTATTTGCAGAAAGTCACTAGGATCAAGTATGGTTTTGTCCATAGGAATATCCAATTCCATACGCTGATTAATCATATGGCGACCGACTTCTCCCAGATCGTAACGTTTGCTGTTAAAGAAAAATTTCTCTAACAACGCCTGAGCCATATCTATTGTAGGCGGCTCTCCCGGACGAATCAGGGAATATATCTTTACCAGAGCTTCTTCCCGTGATTTGGTTGTGTCTTTGCGTATAGTATTGAGAATCACAAAAACTTCTCGCTCGTTGGCCTGTGGCGAAATAAGCTTGATTGTCTTTCGTTTCATGCCAACAATTGTTTCAATTGTAGATTCCGTAAGAGGTTCACCCGGACTAAAAATGACTTCACCAGTCTCAGTATCAACAATACTCTCGGCAACAACAGCTTTCTCAAGTTCAGCTGGATCTGTCTTCGTAAGATTTACTTTGGTAACTTTGTAGAAAAAATTAATCAGATCATCATCAGTCGAATAACCTAAAGCTCGCAGAAGAGTTGTTGCAGGCATCTTACGGCGGGAATCTATATAGACATACATTATATCGTTAATGTCCATAGCAAATTCAACCCATGAACCTCGGTAAGGAATAATTCTGGCAGAATTGAGTTTCTTGCCGTTAGGATGAGTTTTTTCACCGAAGAATACTCCGGGGCTTCTGTGAAGCTGACTGACCACTACACGTTCAGCACCGTTAATTACGAAGGTCCCCCACTCGGTGATTAGCGGCAACTCTCCAAGATACACATCCTGTTCGATTATGTCCTTAACTACCTTCTCTTCACCCTTACCTTCACCTTCCCTGCTGATAAGTCTCATAGTCACACGCAGTGGGGCTGCAAACGACATATTCCTTGCTCGACATTCATCGATAGTATACCTGGCAGGTCCAAGATGATAACTAACATATTCAAGGGAATATCTTTCATGAATATCAGTGACGGGAAAAATGTCACTAAATATTTTATGTAACCCCGATAGGTTCCTCTTACCTGGCGAAATATCCGTCTGCATAAAATCCTGATAGGATTTTAGCTGAACTTCCAACAGGTTTGGCATCTCAGTCGCATCAACAAGCGACCCAAAGCTTTTCCGTTCTTTCATTGCTGTACGGGTCAATGAATTACCCTCCTAATACAAGACAAAGAAAGCCCCTCAGACTCGGAACATTTCCGAGCAGGGACATTAATAGCAATGTACGGTTGTGGTGATCCTATCATTTGTTCCATCTATCTCCCGATTTTTTAGTTATGGGAGCTATTTTCGAATTCAGTTCACCAGCCGTCAAAACAAGTTTGGGAATTTGTTAGCCAATCTTGTGTATATAGTATCAACCTGCCGGAAACGGCAATCCCTCCGGCAGGCAAATTTATAAAAATTATTTAATCTCAACAATGGCGCCGACTTCTTCAAGTTTCTCTTTGGCTTTTTCGCATTCTTCCTTTGGAAGACCTTCTTTGATCTTTGTAGGGGCACTTTCGACTAAGTCCTTAGCCTCTTTAAGACCAAGAGAAGTAAGCTCTCGGACAACCTTGATGACCTGGATCTTCTTGTCACCAATAGCATTAAGAAGAACGTCAAATTCTGTTTTCTCTTCCTCCTCCTCGGTAGCAGCACCAGCTGCCGCAGCAACAGCCACCGGAGCGGCCGCAGTAACACCAAACTTATCCTGGATAGATTGGGACAACTCGGCCAAATCCATTGCACTTAATTCGGCAATTTTGTCGACGATTTCATCAATAACTGGGTTCGACACGTTTTCACACCTCACACTGTAAGCATTTAATTCTATTTTCTATTCACTAATCGCGATAGGCATATTCCCCAGATGGTTGGAACTTACCACCTAGAAGCACGGGGTACTCCTTTAATCGCTAAATGTCCCTATTCGTCATCCTTAATCCTTTTTCTTTTCAGCTAATGCGTCGATGGTACCAACCAACTTGCGGAAGAAACCATCTATAGAACCAACCAATTCACTAAATGGAGCCTCAACTGCTGCTACAACCTGAGATAGCAAAATATCTCTTGGAGGTAGATCAGCCAGACGTTTGATTTCTGAAGCATCAAACTGTTTGCGGTCAAGCCAGAAAGCCTTCATAATTGGAAGGTTGCGTTTCTCAAACGACTTATGCAGTATCTTGGCAGCTACAGCTGGATCCTCACTGCAAAAAGCGATAGCCGTAGGACCATTCAAGAATTCATGAACACCTTCAACACCGGCCTCAGAAGCTGCCCGCTTTAATAGCGTATTCTTGGCTACCAGATACTTAACCTGGTTTTCTCTGAGGTCCTTTCTAAGTATTGTAATATCGGCAACGTTCAGACCCTGATAGTCTGTGACGAAGAAGGAGTCGGATTCCTCAAACAGCTTCTTATAGTCAGTGACCGCAGCAACCTTGGTAGGATTTGGCATATTACGATCTCCTCTCCGTTATTTCTTCAAATCAGCTAAAAGCTGAGCATGGTCAAGTTTGATTCCGGGACTCATAGACGCACTTAAACCCATTCCCAAAACATAAGCGCCCTTGGTAACGGATGGCTTGGCTCGAACAATAGCTGACAGGAAAGCATATACATTTTCCTTGATTTTTTCTGAATCAAAAGAGAGCTTTCCAATCGAAGCCGCCATGTTAGCCTGCTTGTCAATTCGAAATTCAATACGACCAGCCTTTAGTTCATTAATAGCTTTAGTTAAATCCATAGTAACAGTGCCGGTTTTCGGGTTTGGCATCAACCCCCTTGGACCCAGAAGCTTTCCAAGTGGACCTAAAACCCGCATCATATCCGGTGTAGCTACCGCTACATCAAAATCAAGAAATCCGCCCTTGACCTTCTCAGCCAAATCTTCAGCACCAACAATATCAGCACCAGCTTCAGTAGCTTCAGTAGCTTTTTCACCTTGAGCAAAAACTGCCACTTTAACTTTTTTGCCCGTACCGTTCGGCAGAGCAACAGTTCCACGAACCATCTGGTCAGCATGCTTGGGATTAACCCCCAACCGAATTGCCACCTCCACAGATTCATCGAACTTTACATAGGAGCCTTCTTTGAGCAAATTAATCGCCTCATCAAGTGGGTACTTTCGAGTACGATCAACTTTATCTCGAAACTCCTGAAATGTTTTTGATCGTTTCATTTTTTCCAATTCTCCCTAAATACGCGCTATACGTAAACAGGTATTAGCGAATGTTATCTTACCAATCCTCAACCTACTTCAATTCCCATCGAGCGAGCAGTTCCTTCAACCATCCTCATAGCCATTTCAACAGATGAAGCGTTCAAGTCAACCATTTTCTTAGTTGCAATATCACGAACCTGATCTTTGGTTACAATGCCAACTTTATCCTTATTAGGAACCGAAGATCCCTTCTTAATTTTAACCGCCATACGCAAAAGCGTCGAGGCCGGAGGGGTCTTGGTAATAAACGAGAAGGACTTATCAGCATAGACAGTAATAACTACAGGCGTCAGAATACCATTACCATCCTGAGTACGGGCGTTGAAAGCCTTACAGAACTCCATGATATTAACACCAGCCTGTCCCAAAGCAGGACCTATTGGAGGAGCGGGATTAGCCTTCCCTGCGGGAATTTGTAATTTAATCTGACCAATTATTTTTTTTGCCACGAGTAATTAAACTCCATATAATCTATAAAATCAACAAAACTATTTCTTGACTAACTCTACCTGTAAAAAGTCGAGCTCAACCGGTGTCGGTCGACCAAAGATAGATACCATAACCTTGACCTTGCGCCGCTCCATATTTAATTCACTGACAGTACCCGAAAAATCTGCAAATGGTCCATCATTAACCTTGACCGCATCACCAGCCTGAAACGGAAAATCTGTTGACTCTTCCGTACGGCTGCTATTAATCTGACCAATAATACGCTTCACCTCTTCTTCACCAAGAGGATGCGGCTGGCTATCACCACCAATGAAATTTGTAACACCTGGTGTAGATACTACAACTTCCCGGGTAACTCTATCGAGATCTACCTCAACCAGCATATAACTCGGCAAAAACTTGCGAACCGAAGTTGACCGTTTTCCTTGCTTCATTTCAGTTACTTCTTCAGTCGGAACCAGAATTTCCCCAAACTTATCTTCTAATCCAGCATTTGCTATTGCAGATTCAAGATACCGTTTGGCTTTCTGTTCATGACCTGAAAAAGTATGAACAACATACCACCGCTTAGCCATCTTATCCGTCAACCTCCTGGTCCGCCCCCAAAAATGGCTTGAATACCAGCACCGAGAATACGGTCAACAATGCCAATAAAAATCGACAGCGTCAGCGATACTACAATCACAACAATAGTCGAGCCGACTAATTCATCTTTTGTAGGCCAAGTAACTTTTCTTAACTCGGCATTTACTTCCTTGAGAAACTTCTTAATCTTCTTCAAGGTACTTTCCCCTAAATTACAATGCAGGCCAGGGAGGAATCGAACCCCCAACCGCCGGTTTTGGAGACCGATACTCTACCAATTGAGCTACTGGCCTGTAAATACAAACCTCTTCTATCTTGTCTCTTTATGCATAGTATGCTTATTACAGAATGAGCAATACTTACGAAACTCAACACGCCCCGGATGCAAGCGCTTATTTTTCTTCGTAGTATAATTGCGTCGTTTGCAACTTCCGCATGCTAAAATTACTCTTTCTCTAGGCATAGCTAATTCCTGTCTTTCTGCTACTGAGCCTTATTCAACGATTTCCGAGATGACGCCGGCACCTACCGTACGGCCACCCTCTCGAATCGCAAAACGTAATTCCTTCTCCATCGCTATCGGCGTTATTAACTCTGCCGACATCGTT
>JAYEIF010000115.1:3152-15081 GCA_034659895.1 Candidatus Zixiibacteriota bacterium | reverse complement strand
TTATTCAGCAGACCCTACTTAATGCTTTACCAAAGTTTGGTTGAACGGTTTAGTTTGAACGTTCTGATTTCTCGCCAGTCATAGCTTCGATTTCATCAAGCAATGCACTTTCGAGATCTGCTTCGGGTATAGTTCTAACAATTTTGCCTTTCTTAATGAGAACTCCTTTACCATCACCGCCGGCAATACCGACATCAGCGGCTTTCGCTTCACCTGGTCCATTGACCACACATCCCATCACTGCCACTTTAAGTGGAGTTTTGATATTGCGTGTTTTCCTCTCGATTGCCTCAGCCAATGGAATCATGTCGATCTGACAGCGGCCGCAGGTAGGACATGCAATAACTTCTACACCGTCAGTTCTTAAAGCGCATGATGATAAAATCTGTTTGGCTACCCGCACTTCGTGAACAGGGTCAGCGGATAACGACACTCGAAGCGTATCTCCGATGCCAGTCAAGAGCATAGCTCCAATTCCCACAGCGGATTTGACAGTACCAGTGTCAAGAGTGCCGGCTTCGGTAATACCGATATGTAGCGGATAATCGCATCTGGAGCCAAGCAGATGGTATGCCTGGAAAGTAATTTGTGTGTTGCTGGATTTGACAGAGATAATGATATCTGAAAAGTCCATATCTTCCAAAATTGCTATCTCCCGCATTGCCGCTGTGGCAAAAACCTCCGGATTGTCATGGCCGTATTGATTCAGCAGGTCTTTTGGAAGCGATCCGGAGTTTACACCAATTCTAATTGGGACACCAGCATCTTTGGCGGCTTTGGTAACTTCACGCACTTTCCATTCCGCACCTATATTGCCAGGATTAATTCTAATTTTATCAAACCCCGCCGCAATTGCATGCAGTGCAAACTTATATTGAAAATGAATATCAGCAACCAATGCACCGTTTACTTGATTTCGGATATCCTTAAGACAATCGGCGGCATCATCATTAAGAACCGACAGCCGCACAATATCACAGCCTGACTCGAAAAGTTCATTAATCTGCCTGACAGTTGCTTTAACATTACGCGTGTCAGTATTTGTCATGGACTGAATGGTAATAGGAAAACCGCCACCAATAATAAGGTCGCCGATTTTTACCGTCCGACTTTTACGACGCTCAATAGGAAAACTAAACTTCATCACATATCGCCTTGACCAATACTAATAATATCAATAGTTTACACAAATAACAGCATAGCGGCAACAGGAAGTTGTATGCATTAAAGGCAGGAGGAAGTTTGATTTGGGTTAAGCGTTTGATTCCGTTGGTAGTCTTGGTAGCGGTATGGTTCAGCTACAATTACTACACTAATCAACAAGAGGAGCAATTCAGTAAACTCACTCGCAAGCAAGCCCTTGTCACAGCCCGTGTGTGGTATTTGAGCGTTCGGTTCCGCAAAAAACCCGAGATTTTCCTCTCACTGCGTGACTCCATTCTCAACCAGTCAGGAGTTTCTGAAGACGAGATACAGCAGTACCTTCAATTGTATTCTGATAAACCGGAGAAATATGAACAGTTTGCCCGTCAGGTAAGCTACTTTGTTGATTCACTTTGCGATTTGAGGCTTGAGTATCAACGATAATTCAACCAATGGCAGGGCTGA
The DNA here is from genome assembly GCA_034659895.1 of Candidatus Zixiibacteriota bacterium. Classification (GTDB taxonomy): domain Bacteria; phylum Zixibacteria; class MSB-5A5; order GN15; family FEB-12; genus B120-G9. The sequence goes on along the minus strand of JAYEIF010000115.1, from coordinate 13,473 downwards.
GGTTGTCCCAAGCCGTTCGACTCATAATTCCAAATTTTGTAACCGTCATGTTTTCACATTTAATGTGTATCCTTGATTACAACATCCAATAAGTTTTTCATTATTTCAGTAGCTTTCCCTTTAAGAAAAACATCTGTTATATTGTTGGTATAATTTGACTCTTCAATGTTTATCTCGATTATTTTCACATGATTATTTTTTGCAACAATCGGTATCATAGAAGCAGGTTGTATTTCACCTGTCGTTCCGATTAATATAAACACATCTGCAATTTCAGCCTCTTCAAACGAACGGCTTCTCGCTGGCTCGGGAATCGGTTCACCGAAAAAGATAAAACAAGGTTTCAATATACCAGAACAATCTGTGCATTTAGGTGGCAGATTATCCAATAATCTTTCACTTGCTTCAAACTGCTTTCCGCATTTTGTGCATACAAGGTTTTTGGATGTACCATGGAATTCGAGAACCTCTTTACTGCCTGCTTTTTGATGTAAATTGTCAATATTTTGAGTTATGATTGTATCTAATAATTTTTTGTCCTCCAGTTCAGCAAGGGCATAATGCGCATAATTTGGTTTTGCTTTACCAAAAGAATCGTAAAAAATCTCTTTAATAAGTTGCCAAGATTTCTCAGGATATTTATAAAAATAACTGGTATCTAAAAAGACAGGATCAATTGTGCTCCACAATCCATCTTTGCCGCGGAAAGGTGGAATTCCGCTCTCTACAGAGACTCCCGCACCCGTAAAAGCAGTCGTATGGGATGATTTTTTTATTAATCCAACCGCTCGATTTAATTCATCTTTAATATTCTGTGGCACCATTTATTTTTTCAGTTCATTTTCAAATTCTGGGAAATAATTGTTAATGGTTGTCAAATTAAATTTGGGAAGTATTGATTCTTTAGGTTCCCTCTTCAGCAAAAATTCAAAAGACCTTTTGATTAATTCTTGTTTGGTTGTTTTGCCATCAGTTAAATTTTTGTAATATCCATCATCCAAAGTAACCGTGTGCTCAGAATTGCCGCTTTTTTCTTCAATCGTTACTATGAATTCCTGCTCATTTTTCTTTTTGATTTTAATCATTCTAATTTACCTTATTTATATTACTCTTAGATTTATAAATCTATATATCTTTGAATAATCTGGTTAATGGATTCCCTGGCGCTTGGACATCCAAATCAAGGAAGTAGCCAAATGGCGTTTGATAAACCTCGTAGTTTGCTTTCTTCAATCGCTGCTCTGAATTATCAAGTAACTGTTTTGTAATTTCAGATGAAGCTTTACTTTCAGATAAATGTGTAAAAGAGTGTAAAACTATTCTTTCTACATTATTTTTTCTTGCTGTCCACTTAAGATTTTTAATCAATTTAGTTTCAACACTGGAAAGATTCTCTTCATCTTTTTCTTCTACATGAATAAAACCAACAACAGCATTTTCAATCATATTTTGTTCGTCAGTTTCAGGGACAGACTCAAGACTTTTCAGGTTTGTCTTGTAAGCAAATCTGTCTGCATAAATCATTAATAATTTCATTTTAACTCCTCTCAACTTTGTAGTAGAAATAAGGAAGTTTTTGCTTTTAAGCAATGTTTGGTTTGTTAATCCATATCTTTCTACTAAAGGGCCAGATGGCTCGCAATTTGGGGCATGTTTAAAAAGTAAAAAGCAATCAGTTCGCCGTGGATGCGGTTGAGAACGGGCGACACGCCACGGCGCACTTTCAGCATAAAGCCGCCCGCTACGCGGAATTACACTCCCCAATCGCGTAGGGACGGGGCTTGTCTCCGTCCTCATGAAATTAATGACAAGTCTTTCAACACACCCTTGTTTTGGGTTTCTCTTTCGCTCGTTGACCCACGGCTTGAACTCAGCACTGTGCATAATTTCACTATCCTTCAATTCTAAGATGTCTGCCACCAATGACAGATAAAAATAAAGACAGAATGTCGAAGATAGCGCAGTACCGCTATCATCGAGATACCGGAATTTGGTCACAGAATTAACTATACAAATTTACAGATTCCTTTGCAAGGAAGCTGCCTCAAAAGTAAGAGGCATCGAGGACACAATTATATTTCAGTTACTTCTTCATAAAGTGAAGTAAACGCATTCTGTCTAAGACGAAATTTTGTGCCGTGGTTGTGTCCTGTTCTTGCATCAAAATCAATTAACACATCACCATTTTCGATTGCGTTTAAGAAGTTATCGAAAGAAAAACTTTGTAGCATTAAAATATTGGAGTAATAAAATTCTTCTTTTTCCTCAACTTTCCGCACCTCTGCTTGAATATAAAAACAATTGAGCAACTTTGTCCCCGCCTTATGAAAAAGGTCATTAAACCCCCAATATGGTTGTGGGTCCAATTCGCCAAGATTGATTTTCGTTTTAACGGTTTCTAGCCATATTCCATGACTTTTATCAACTCTTTTTGAATCGAATGAAACAACAACTTTCCGTGATTCCCTGTCAATCACGATGCCAAAACCTCTATCGGTACGAGACAAACCATTTATTGTCTGCCTGAAACTCATTTCGCCCTGCGGGTAGCGATCACCTGCTTGTTGATGTGCCCAGCCATATTTGGGGAGAAGAACGGCAGGAACAAAACGGATAGCACGAGGGGAGGGCTCCATATGGAATAGCGTTGTTAATGACGCCGAACCAGAACGTTGACATTTCAGCTCCCACTCTGCTGCATTAGGAATTGGCAGATTATTTTCTTCAATGCCAAGAAGATCTTCTAGTGTGTTGCCAACACCTCCAGCGTTGCCATGTCTAGCATTTGGTATCCAGCCTTTGTTCCGAATATCCTTAAGGGCTTTTATGAGAGCTTTTTTCGTTATAACATTCATCAGTATTATTTTTTATCCATATTTGCAGGTTTCCAAAAATCAAGAAGATACTCGAAAGTAACTCCCATTGTAATATAGTTGCTGGGCCAACCAAAAATACCAATCCGATTAACTATATTCGTCCTATCCCAAATAATGATATTTCTTAACTCGTATCCACGTTTTCTTAGTTCTTCAATTAAAGAAACATGTATTGTAATTCTCTCATTTTCCCACCACATGTCAGGTACGTTTATTACACAATGGCCTTTAGGCCGAAGTAATGGTAAGAGATTTTCATAAATATCCCCCATTGTTTTTGCGTACTTCTCAAGTTCGAGAGTTCCGAGGTCGCGTTCATCTTGCGAGTATTGCTCTACTTTTCCAAGCTGGTCGTTTTTTCTGTCACGGCGGGATTTATTTTTTCGCTTACGATTAAGAAGATTGGCGTAGGGCGGAGAAGTCCAAATTAGAGATATTGATTCTTCTTCGAGATAAAGAGGAATATTCCCAGCGTCATCCTGAATCGCAATCTGGTTCGCATTATTGAACATATTCGGATTCATTGCTAACCGATCACCGCATAATTTAACATATTTTTTTTGAAGATCAAAACCTACAGAATTACGCCCCAAATCATTAGCAGCAACAAGCGTCGTTCCGCTACCAACAAATGGATCAAGGACAAGTTCTCCTTTATGTGAGAATAGTTCGATTACCTTTTTTGCTAATGAAATAGGGAAAGTAGCAGGATGTACTTTTTTATCACGAATATCTCGCTTTTCATAGAAAAACTGCCAGACGCCCAATTGACTTTTTAGCCATTCCTTCGCTGTCATACAATTTATGTGTGTTGGTTTACAATCACATGTTCGTGAATTATTTATCCGGAGTTTCTGCCCATGTAAAGAATCGCCTTCAAGAATTATTGCTGGCAACGATTTTGACATTTGCTTTTCCTCGGAATAAATCAAATCTGACACTTCTTTCTCCTCTCACAGCACTGTAATAATGGTATTGATGCTCTGTCCCGATACAATCGGGAGTTGTTCTTAGCCTTCCTTTTCCCCCGATTCTTTCTCTTCCTTTGTTTCTGATGTTATACCAAGGGCTTGTTGAACTTTTGCTTGAATTTCTTCATATACCTCGGCATTGGATTCCAAGAAGTTGCGGGCGTTTTCTCGGCCTTGCCCCAATCGGTCAGAACCATACGAGAACCACGAGCCGGATTTCTCAATAATGCTATTATTAACAGCTATATCCAATAGTTCTCCTGTGCGCGAGATGCCTTTTCCATAGACGAGGTCAAACTCTGCTTCCCGAAATGGTGGTGCTACTTTATTTTTGACTACCCGTACTCGGGTTCGTGAGCCGATAACCTCCTGACTGTCCTTGATAGTGGCAATTTTGCGGATGTCAAATCGAACAGTGGAGTAAAATTTCAATGCGTTGCCACCTGTAGTTGTTTCCGGATTTCCAAACATAACACCAATCTTCATACGAATCTGGTTGATAAAGACTATTGATGTCTTGGACTTAGAGATTATCGCTGTCAGTTTCCGCAGTGCCTGAGACATAAGCCGCGCCTGAAGACCCATGTGCGCATCCCCCATCTCGCCCTCGATTTCTGCACGCGGGGTCAGAGCTGCCACTGAATCAATAACGATAATGTCAATCGCTCCAGAACGTACCAATGTATCGCAGATATCCAGAGCCTGTTCTCCGGTATCGGGTTGTGAAACAAGCAGTTCATCGGTATTTACGCCTAATGCACGAGCATAGGTCGCATCAAGCGCATGTTCAGCATCGATAAATGCCGCCACTCCACCTGCTTTTTGCGCCTCTGCAATCATGTGCAGTGCAAGTGTCGTCTTACCAGATGATTCCGGGCCGTAGACTTCTGTTACTCGACCACGCGGGATACCACCCACACCAAGAGCATGGTCCAGTCCAATTGATCCAGTTGGGATTACCTCGATATCAAGTACAGTGTTGTCCCCTAAGCGCATAATTGACCCTTTACCAAATGAACGCTCTATCTGGGTCATCGCCGCCTCAAGCGCCTTCTTACGATCTGGAATTGCAACAGTCGTCATTTTTGCTTTCCTTTTCATTTCTTGAGTCCTATTCTTTCGATATTTCCCATTAAGATAACCAATTGTCCTGATGGAATATATCACATTTTTTACATCAATAAAATAGATTAATCAACTGACAGGGGCTGTCAGTAAAAATAAAAAGAGATTGACCTTTGTTATCTTTTTTATGAGATTAAACTGAACCTAAGAAGAAAACAATCGGGGCAATGTGAACCCGTTTTTTTGTATGAATATTAACTGCTAACATGCTTGACTGATGCCGTTTGCCAACTTCGTTCATTTGCACACTCATAGCCAGTATTCCCTTCTTGATGGCGCCTGCCGTCTTGATTCCGTTATTAAACTGGCTAAAGAGTTCAAAATGCCCGCTCTTGCTATTACCGATCATGGCAATATGTTCGGGGCAATTGAATTTTATCTTAAGGCGCGCAAAGCCGGCATAAAGCCAATCATCGGTACTGAAGCGTATGTTGCTGGTGGCAGCCGTTTTGAGAGAAAACCTTCGCAGGAGTACCCCGATGGTGGCTATCACTTGGTCCTTTTGGTGAAAAACCAGACCGGTTACCGAAATCTGATGAAACTTAGCTCAGCCGGTTTTCGAGAGGGCTTCTATCACCGCCCACGCATCGACAAGGAACTTCTTCGGCAATACAGCGAGGGGCTTATTGCTACCTCAGCTTGCCTTAAGGGGGAAATCCCATGGCATCTTCTTCATGGCAATACCGAGGCGGCGGTGGCAACAGCTCGGGAGTTGCAGGACATATTCGGTGAAGGCAATTTTTACATTGAGCTTCAGAATCACAACCTTGAGCCGGAACAAATAGTAATTCCCAAATTAGTGGCAATTGCAAATGAAACCGGTATTCCACTTGTAGCTACCAACGATTGCCATTACCTGAGAAAGGAAGACTCTGCTGCACATGATGCCCTGTTGTGTATTCAAACGGGAAAAACTATCGAAGACACCGACCGTATGCGGTATAAGACGCAAGAACTCTATTTCAAGTCGCCTGAGGAAATGGATAGACTCTTTGGCGATTTCAAGGAAGCTCTGGCAAACACAATTCTCATAGCAGAAAAGTGCAACCTTGAACTTGATACTGGGAAGCTTCTGCTGCCGGTTTTTCCTATCCCAAGTAAATATAAAGGCCCAGATGCGTTTCTACATGCTCTGTGCATTGATGGTTTGTCTCGACTCTACAATGAGATAGACGAAAAAATCCAGAAGAGACTTGATTACGAGCTGGGGATAATCAAACAGATGGGCTATGCCGGCTATTTCCTTATTGTAAAAGATTTCTGTGATTATGCCCGAAGTCGGAACATTAGGGTGGGACCGGGGCGTGGTTCGGCAGCCGGATCGCTTGTGTCATACGCTCTTGGAATTACCAGTATCGATCCAATGAAATTCGAACTCCTCTTTGAGAGATTTCTTAACCCCGAACGAATTTCGATGCCGGATATAGATATAGATTTCGCCGATCGAGACCGTGACAAAATCATCAAATATGTAATTGACAAGTATGGTGAGGACAATGTTTGCCAGATTATTACATTCGGGACCATGGCAGCTCGTGCGGTCATTCGAGATGTTGGCCGTGTGTTGGCAATTCCCTATAGTGAGGTAGATAAAATTGCCAAGCTCATTCCAGAAAAGATTGGAATTACTCTTGAGGAAGCTCTCGTAAAAGAACCCGAACTGGCAGAACTGAAGAAAAATGACGACCGAATTGACCGTCTTATCAACTACGCAATGACTCTTGAGGGACTGACTCGTCATTGTTCCACACATGCGGCCGGTGTAGTTATTGCTCCATCTGCTCTAACCAATTATGTGCCGTTGTTCAAGAGCAGTAAGGACGAGATAACAACCCAGTATGATATGAAGATGGTTGACAAGATAGGCCTTCTGAAAATGGATTTTCTGGGTCTGCGTACATTAACAGTTATCGATGATGCTTTGAGTATGATAAGCGAGAACTATCCTGATGCTAATGTTGATATTGACAACCTTACTCTTGATGATACTGAAGTATTCGAGCTTTTTGCTCGCGGAGAAACAATTGGTGTTTTTCAATTTGAATCGGCCGGTATGCGAGAATACCTCCGAAAGCTTAACCCTGAGACCTTCACAGATATAACAGCGATGAACGCTCTCTATCGCCCGGGACCACTCGATTCACATATGATTGACACATATATTGAGTGTAAACATGGCGTTCAAAAGGTTGAGTTTTTGCATCCAATTCTGGAGGAAATCCTTGGAGCTACCTATGGTGTGATAGTTTTTCAGGAACAAGTGCTAAAGATTGCTAATTCTCTTGCCGGTTATTCGATTGGTAAAGCTGATTTACTCCGAAAGGCAATGGGTAAGAAAGACGCAGATCTCATGGCCGCCCAGAAGAAAGAATTCCTTGATGGCGCTGATAAACAGAAAATAGCTCGCAAAATATCCAGTGAAGTCTTTCAGCAAATTGAGACTTTTGCTCGCTACGGATTTAACAAGGCACACTCAACCTGCTATGCCTTTGTTGCATATCAGACAGCATGGTTGAAACGATACTATCCAAAAGAGTTTATGGCTGCATTGATGACGTCCGAAATCAATGACTCTAACCGCATATATGTCTTAATGGAAGAATGTCACAAGATGGGCGTCGAGGTGCTTCCACCTGATATCAACTACTCTAAGACTGATTTTTCAGTGGTGGACGGAAAAATCAGGTTTGGCCTTCAGGCGGTCAAAAACGTTGGAGTTGGACCAGCCAAAGCGATTGTCAACGAAAGAGAAGAGGCTGAAACTTATACTGACATGGCAAATCTGGTAAGCAGGGTTCCGCTTAAATCTCTTAATCGTAGGACAATGGAATCTCTTGTAGCCGCAGGCGCCTGCGATACATTGCAAGGACATCGGGCACAGCAACATAAGGCTGTCGAGGCAATGCTGGAATTTGGCCATAAAGTAGCAGAACAAACTTCTTCTCACGATCTTTTTGCCGATTCCTCTGGTGAAGTAATCCGTACAGCACCGACACTTCCGGAAGTCGATGAATGGTCGACATCGCAACGCCTTACACATGAAAAGGATATGCTCGGTTTCTATGTATCCGGTCATCCACTGGATAAGTATCGGGATGAGCTGAACGCCTTTACGTCATTTGCAATTGGACATCTTGAACAAGCTTCAGATGAACGTGAAGTTACCCTTGGAGGGATAGTAGCTTCGGTCAAGACCGTAATTGACAAAAGAGGCAATACAATGGCCTTTGTTACTATAGAAGATTATACTGGCACAGTGGAACTTATCCTTTTCTCAGACTGTTATAGTAAATCAAAGGATTTGATTGTTGTAGATCAAATGGTACTAGTAATCGGCAGTGTTTCAACTCGGGAAGGTGAAAAAGCCAAAGTTATCGGAAATGAAGTTCTGCCATTGGAAAAACTTGAGGAACGTTTCAATTGTCAGCTGGTTATAAAGATTAGTTATGATTGCTCCGATAGCACAATTAAACAGGCATTGGCTTCTTTGGAAGAATTCCGAGGAGACACTCCTGTTCTGCTGACGGTTAGGGAAAATGGTTCGGAGGTCTACATTAAATCTCGCAAATATACTGTCAACCCTGATTTTACCCTTCTCAATAGGTTGAAGGATATTTTAGGCGAATCAAATGCCTATTTAAGGCCAATCAATATAAAGAACAATTTCTCCAAAGGATAAATATTGTCATTTAAGACTTCAAAACATCTCGTTCTAAGCATTATTTTTCTGTTGATTCCAATAGCTTTCGCAATGGCTGGTGATAATACCGAGCCAAGTCAAGATGCTGAACATAAATCCCCAGATATTAAAAACAGCGAAATCAACTGGATTCCTTTTGATACTGGTCTTGTAGCGGCAAAGAGAGAAGATAAGCATGTTTTTGTGAGATTTACCACCTCCTGGTGTAAATGGTGTGATAAGATGGATAAAGAGACATTTACCAAACCGGAGGTTGTTACATTAGTTAAAGAAAACTTTATTGCGGTTAAGGTAGATGGAGATTCTAATGAAAAACTCGATATTGATGGTTTTAAGATAACCGAAAAAAAACTAACAAGATATGAGTTTGGCGTGCGAGGTTATCCGACTTTTTGTTTCCTCAATTCTGATGGGGCGAACCTTGGTTGCTTCAGTGGTTACCGACCTAAAGACGCATTGATTAAGTATCTTAACTATGTTAAAGATGAAAAATATGATACAACTAAAACAGAAACTTCAACAAAGAATACAAAGTAGAAGAAGCTAATTTGAGATTAACGGAGTATTACACATCATGAGAACAATTTTACATTTTACTTTCGTGCTGACCATTGCCGGACTTTTGGTGTCCTGTGGAAACGATGACGCTAAAACAAATAAGAACACTGCGACTCAACAAACACAAGCTTATAGCAAAACAACGCCTGCTCAGAACAAAACCTCGCAATCGCAGGTTGTACAATTCGGAGTAACAGATCTCGATGGCAATTATCACAGCTCCGATGAATGGATAGGCAAAATGCCAGTAGTTATCAATTTCTGGGGGACATGGTGCCCGCCGTGTCGCAAAGAGCTACCTGACCTCGTTCGGCTTTATAGCGAGTATCATCCTCGTGGCATCGAAATGCTCGGTCTTGCTGTTAATGACAAACCAAATAAAGTTCGAAGTTTTTCCCAAAAAATGGGTATGGAATGGGTTATGCTGATGGGTGACCAGGCTGCAGGAATGTTCAAAGTACGCGGAGTGCCTACAACTGTTTTTCTCAACAGTGAAGGCGAGATAGTTCATAAGTTTACTGGTATGCGTAACTATGAAGATCTGAAAAAAGGATTCGAATTAATTCTGTAGCTTCTGGCAAAAAATATATCCCGATAAAGACGATACAAATAATAAGCCTTTGGTGCTAATGTTTCCAAAGGTTGCAGGAACGTCATCTCAGAGCCTAATGGTTTAGGTTTTGTCTGTGCACAACCTATATGTAACGATTACACCACTCAATCAACTATTACAAACTGCTACTTTTCCAATAGCCTTCCTTCTGGATAAATCTATCAAGGGCCCAAACAGTGGATTCTGATTATTCACAAACAGGTTCAGGGCCACTCTGAAAGAGATATGTTACCAGATACGTAACGTCAGAGACATTTATACCTGATTGACCATTCAGGTCGGCTGCTGCCGGTTCAGGGGGAGGTGGGCCACCGTTGAACAAATATCCCACAAGAAATGTCACATCACTTACATTGGGTGGTCCTTCGGAACCGTTGACATCACCACAAATGTAATCGCACACATCACCAACGTTGTTGCCGTTGGAGTCGGCTTGATCTGGATTGTAATCATCGGGACAGTTGTCGCACACATCACC
>JAYEIF010000115.1:0-3052 GCA_034659895.1 Candidatus Zixiibacteriota bacterium | reverse complement strand
CATTGGGTGGTCCTTCGGAACCGTTGACATCACCACAAATGTAATCGCACACATCACCAACGTTGTTGCCGTTGGAGTCGGCTTGATCTGGATTGTAATCATCGGGACAGTTGTCGCACACATCACCGATACCGTCGGAGTCATTGTCTTTCTGTTCGGGGTTAGCAATATCTGGACAATTGTCATCGGAGCAGATGTTAGCCGCATAGCCGGGGTTACCAAAGCCGTCGGCGTCGGTGTCGGTGCAATCGTCGCAAACATCACCAACCTCATCACTGTCATTATCTAACTGATCAGGATTGCTGTCATACCGACAGTTGTCGCAACGGTCGCCTACTCCGTCAGTGTCGCCATCTGTCTGATTGGTGTTAGCATCCACGGGACAGTTGTCGCAAACATCACCAACATTATCGCTGTCGCCATCATCCTGAGAAGGATTGTATGTATCAGGGCAATTGTCTTCCGAGTCGGAAATACCGTCGCCGTCTGCATCACTTTCAATATTGGGGAAAATAATATAATCCACCCAGCCACAGTCACTACCGCTGGAGACATAGCCATCCTTGTAATATGTCCAGCGGAAGGTATGGGTGCCGGATGAAACCGCATAGATAGCCTCTGTCCAACTATCTTCACCCGACCACTGGTTTTTCTGTGAACCATCGATATAAAAACGCAGGTAATCATAGTCGGATTCCGAGGAAACCTTGTAATAGAATGATATATTGCCAGCTGTAAGATTATCAAGAGTAACCGACATTGTGGATGTCTGGTTATCATTGATATTCCCAGACTGCGCGCTGTATGCTCCTTCATATTTTTCGCTACTGGTTATCTGCCAGCTCTGGTTGCCGGTCATCTGCCAGGGATACGTCGTGAAATCACCGGACTCGAAATCTTCGATGACCTTTCCGACTGTCAAAGTAAACACTACACTGTCAGAGTAGCTACCATCGGCGGTAAGATGCTCAACAAACTGCACAGGGTAGTCCATAGGTGTGGCTGGATCAACGTCAAACTGATAAGCCGTAACTGATGTTCCGATTCCACCCAGAGCAGTGATAGTCGGATATGTCGTTGAGTTTTGTGTAATCGTAATGAAGTTGTCAGCGCAACTGAGTAATCCAACTACGTTGGTGGCATTGCCTGCGCCGATATTTTCAAGCGTTATTTTCATCGATACAGCATCACCGGGATCAACTCGACCGGCATCGTGGCTCACAAAAGTCAGTACTGGCTCGTTTGGCAATGGCTGCAATTGAACATCGACTGTCTGCATAGTACCGTCAATAGTAGTGATTCCAAAAACAGTATCAGGATAATAACCCGGGGCAGTGAAGACAACATCCCAGGTGCCGGCCTCTATCATGCGATAGTAGTCGCCAACATCAGGGTCGGTGTAAACATAGGAACTATCGATATCATGACCGAGAACTATCACTGTCGCAGCTACCGGTAAAGTGGTATTGGCATCAGTAACCAAGCCACGAATTCCATAGTTTGCTTGTCTCAGGTAGTCGAAGAAAGACTGACGGTTGTAAACCCAGTGTGTAGGTAACTGGCTTGCCGGAAGAAACTTGGTGTTTGACAACTCAATTGTAACCTCGCGGCAACCATGCCAATAGTTCATATAGTCCTGGCGGCCACCTGTGATGGTATACCAGTCATAACCATTTGTAATACCATTATTGAGATCATCCATATATGTCGAAGGACTGTGGTTATGTACCGAATCGGCATAAGCGCGGCATATATCTATGAACCAACTGTCATCAGCATGACGAGCGGCCCAGGTATCCCACGGGTAGTTGACAACCTCAGCGCCGCCGTGGTGGTTAGCCGAGATAGCCATACTATGGGCAACCGCAAAATCCATCATTGCGACCGTCTCCGGCTGCCAGGAGTTACCGTCAGGATGTTGTCCATCGTCGGGATCTGGATAATTGCGATTAAGATCTACGCCGTTGGCGTTGTATCGAGTCGGGTTGGAAATGACATCCGGATCGCCCCCATCGTAACAGCCATCAGGGTTTGCTAGTGGGTTAATCCAGATTTCCATATTATCTATCATATCAGTCATTTCCGGGTCAGTACCATAAGTGGTAAGCAAAGAATCTATCATGCGCAACATTAGCACATAGCCGGTAGTTTCATCGGCATGCATAGTGGACGTGTACATAACCTCTGGTTCGCCTTCTTCAACACCGACATTATCTGAAATGCGAGCATACAACAATGAGCGGCCATTGACCGAACTACCAATATCGACAATTTGGCACAGATTGGGGTAGTCAGTCTCGAATTGATACATCATTGCCACATAACCGCTATAGGTAGGATAGACGTCCCATGACTTAATAGCTTTCAGATTTGATGAACACTTGGGTTTATACAGTGTGCCCGGATGCGGCAACTCTGTCCAATCATAACCAAGCCGTTCAAACTCAGCCATCTCGCGGTCGTTGGCATAAGCCCATACTTCTCCATCACGTACATTGTCAATCGAAATGACCCGGGTGAGTTTCTTCAGTTCGTCTCGCGAGTCTATCTTGAATTTGAAGTAATATTCATTAGCCAGCGCCGTAACAGCCATAGATAGTATGACAATTAATGTCAGTCCCGCTACAACTACGCTTTTTCTCATTATTATTTTCCTCAATTTCTACATACGAGGTTTTGTAAGTATAATCTAACAGTACACCTGTAATATACAGAAAAAACCGAATTTACAAAGCGATTTTTGTCTATTTGGTTTAGTAAAAACATTCAGGGTCTGCATTTGTATCTGGTGGAACACCTCCATGCCCCGGATCAATAAACACATCTGTAAGTGCATTTACAGTCTGAACTGTTCCAATAAGAAGAGACCTGTGCGCCGACAGGCGTGAATGAGAATAATAACAATTGTTCTTATTTTCACTGAGTTCATCACTTCACCTCCCTGTAAATGATGTATGCTTTGCCTTTAGAGAGAAAAGCCATTCGTTTTCCATCAGGGGCATAAATGGGCCTTGTACAGCTACTTAGCCCAACAAGAGAATCGAGCATTGTA
>JAYEIF010000114.1:0-2988 GCA_034659895.1 Candidatus Zixiibacteriota bacterium | reverse complement strand
CAAACTTGGCTTCAACCCAACCTCCCGACGCTCCGGTAATACCGTTACCAACGTTCTGGTTATATGGATCATAGTTAGTCGTAAAATCATTTGCCAGATTTTCATACATGCATCCACCATCATCCGAAACCTGAACATAGAAATAGTCCCAGTTACTTTCAATATCGTACCATATCCAGAAACACAAAGAGAGCTTCATGCGATGTGACTTTTGCTAAAAAGTTTAGTCAAAAGAATAGAGATGATTGTTTACAGCGACACACGGGTAAGGAGTTAGTGCAAAAATGCCAGATTAAGTTGCATTACAATATACTGTAACACAGATCTTGGACTATACCAAGATTAGCAACGTCACAGAAGGTGTGGAAGATCAGACTTTTGATAATACTGTCAATCTGGCTTTCTTGTTTTACATGGAGAACTATATCAATAGGACCGTGGACATTAGCTTCAACAAATTCAAATCTCATGATCTGATAACGATTCTTCATGTCGGTATCGGAATCGATGCCTGGGAGGGTAAACACTTTCGTACTTATGTCAGTTTTTTCTTGGAGCGACCATCAAGGCGACTCCAAATGATATTAGATGCTTTAGATTATGTTGTAACTGTCCGATTACTTGTATCAAGCCGGCAATCGGAATCCTTGATTCAAAAGTAACCCAGTTAGTGAGGTGAAGGTTATGGAAAACGATAGAATAAAGATACTCGTTCCGACTGCGGGGGCTCCGCCTGAAATGAATTCAGCGGAATATATTGTACGTATAGCAAGCCGCCTTCAGGCCGATATTGTTGTCCTTCACATCTATGAAGGCTCACATCCTTCACCTGAAGCTAGTGCAGCATTTGATATACTGGTGGAGGTGGTCGCAGCAAAGGGACTGAAGGTGACATCCCGCATTCAGCGCGGAGACATTGTCAATACGATTGTGGACGTTGCCCAAACGGGCAATTTTGCGCTGGTCGTAATGGGAGTCAGTAGCGGAAAAATAGTCGACAAGTGGATTAGTTCACATATTCTACATTCATCAGATTTGCCAGTAGTTGTGATTCCACATTCATTGAATATCAAAGGACGGAGTAAATGAAAATACTAATTTCGGTTATTGTGGTTGTTTTGATTCTGACGGGTGTGTTCGTTGCAGTGAATTGGAATGTACTTACTACGCAGACTCTGCTTTCCTTTGTGTTTTTCAACGTCCAGGCACCTATGGGCATTATCCTTCTCGGAATTGCGCTGGGGCTGGTGGTTCTCACTGTCATATACGCAATGTTGCTGCGAACTTCGGGGTTGATTGAGTCACGTCAGCTCAACCGCCAATTGCAGGAGCAACGGGAACTTGCCGAGAAAGCAGAAACCTCGCGTTTTACCGATTTGCACAAATTGATAGAGCAGGAATTTACTCTAGTGCACAAAACTATCAAGGAGACGAATACAACAGTTATTGCTCATAATGAGACTTTCGAGCAGTATCTGACTAAGCATACACAAGAAATGACTAATACGATTCTGGCTAATATAGGCTATATTGACGACGAGCTTAAACGTATTCTACCCGCCGGTTCTGAACCGGAAAACCCGAAACACAACGGACAGTGAACTCTCAAAATGCCGACAGTAAAAGCTCACAAATTTCCATCTGTTTACCTGAGACGAACTGGAGACAAGTAGTAATCAAGGTACTTTTTATGTATTTTTGGTAAGAGAAAAAAGCGTGGAGATAGAACTATGCGAAAACTGGTACTACTAGAAATATTGGTTATTTTATTAGCAGTTTTATGTCTGTTGTCGTGCAAAGGTGTCGATTTTTTCGGAGTAGACCTCCCACAAATTAAAGCAAAGGGCGAACTGGAGGCTATTGTCACTTACAGCGCAACCAGTTATTTTCTCTATAGAGGGGAACCGATGGGGTTTGATTACGAGCTGTTACAACGATTTGCAGATGAGCTGGACTTGGATCTGAAAATCATCATCGCGCGCGATCTTGATGAAATGATTGCAATGCTGCAGGCTGGCAAAGGTGATTTGATTGCACATGGATTGACTATCACTAAAGAGAGAAAAAAGGAAGTTGCCTTTACCCAATATCTACATAAAACGCACCAGGTAATTGTTCAACGAAAACCCGACAATTGGCGGCAAATGAAACTACATGAGATTGAAAGGGAACTCATACGTGATCCTAACGATCTCATTAACAAGAAGGTTCACGTACGTAAAATGTCTTCTTATTACCAGCGCTTATTGCATTTGTCGGAAGAGATTGGAGGAGATATTGACATACAAATTGCGTCTGGTGATTTAACAACAGAAACACTAATCAGACAGGTAGCGGAAGGTAAGATCAGCTTTACTGTTGCAGATCACAACATTGCCTTTATCAACTCTACTTATTACGATAATCTTGATGTCAGGACAAAAATCGGGATGTCTCAGAAAGTAGCGTGGGCAGTACGTAAAACATCACCAGAATTACTAAAAGCACTTAACAAGTGGTTTAATGAGATAAAGAATACCAGCGATTATTATACTATATATAACAGGTATTTCAAGAAGAGGAGATCATTTGCACGTCACCTTCACAGTAAAGAATTATCAATAGAGAAAGGAGTTATTTCCCAATACGATGGGCTTTTAAAGAAATATGCTAAAGATATCAATTGGGATTGGCGCTTTTTGGCCTCAATGGTATTTCAGGAGTCACGATTTAAAACAAATGCCAAATCGTGGGCGGGAGCCCGTGGTCTGTTTCAAATGATGCCAGAGATGGCTAAAAAATTTGGAGCTAAAAACTCGCGAAATCCTGAGCAAAGCGTAGCTGCTGGAGTTGCTTATATTGCTTACTTACAAAATTTGTGGAAAGATATTCCGGGTAATTTGAACAGGACAAAATTCGTTTTAGCATCTTATAACGCTGGTGAAAATCATATTGAAGATGCAAGACGAGTTGCGGAATTATTAGGAAAAAGTCCGAATCAATGGGAAT
>JAYEIF010000113.1:0-15309 GCA_034659895.1 Candidatus Zixiibacteriota bacterium | reverse complement strand
CTCGCGTAGCAGCGGGGCTTGTCTCCGCCCTGCCTGTCGCAGACAGGTGTGTGTATAGAAACGGGCGACACAAGGCCGCCCGCTACGCGCCCGCCAAAGGCGGGGAGATTGTGGTACATAATAACTAGTTATTCAACAAACCCTATTTATAGAGGGAATTAATTTTTTGACGCTTCTGCAGTATCTTCAAGAAATTGCTTTATTGTTCTGTTTCCAGCTGTGTCCGGATATGATGCCATCTCAATCGGAATAACCTTATCCGAAGCATAACTGTCTTTGCTCGAAAGGATGTCATGGATATGCTCACCTACTCGATGACTTACTGTCTCTGCTCCCTGTCTCTGTGTTTCCGGTAATAGGAGTCCAATTTTGAAAGTTCCAAGAGAGGAAACAGAGTCTATGTCACGCATCTTCTCTCGGATGGCTTCACAAACCTGTTCCACTAAACCAGTAGCATCAGGACCAAACTGCTTCTGAAGGAATGAAAGGTCCAGAACAACCAAGGAGACAAATACTGAGTATCTCTCAGCTCGTTTGAGTTCTAGACCAACTCTGTCAACAAAGGGACTTTTCACGCTTCTAACTTCTCCATCAATAAATGGCTGTCAAAAACAGAAAACTGTTCAACCATTATACATATAGCAAGTATCATTCCACATGAAAGGTTAATCAAAAAATAGGAATTATTTTCCGTTGTCTGCAAATTTTCACTCTGAGTAAATATGCGAACTTGTTGATTACCAACGGAGTCCATATATACTTGTATTTCTTTGTATTTGTTTCAGAAAAATAAAGAAGCGGCAATTGTGCATACTCATATCCATTAAGTGCATATATATGCACAACACAAAACCCCTAAAAAGGTAAGTGAGCCTATTTAACTAAATTGAGATTATAATCTTTAATTTTATACAGTAGCGAACGGTAGCTGATTTTAAGAATTTCTGCTGCTTTGCGTCGGTTCCAATTTGTTTTTGTAAGAACTTCGGAAATAAGTTTCTTTTCTTCCACTGCGACAGTTTTACCAATGCGTTCTTTGAGAGAAAATGTTTGGCCTTCTTCAAACTGAGATATAGTCTCTTCTGCCTCTGCATGTGCACCAACTGCTACTGGTTGTGGGACATTGACAGTAATGGCCTCAGCGGTATATATGAGATCATTAATTATTGAATCATCGCCTCGCACTACAACCTGTTTTATCATGTTTTCCAATTGCCGCACATTGCCTGGCCATGAGAATTTTGTTAGTTTAGAGATGATTTCCCCTGGCAAGGATTGGAATTCTTTGTTATATGCCTTGTTATATTTATCGATAAAATGGCTTGCAAGCAACGCAACATCTTCCGGATGTTCTCTTAATGGTGGCAGGAAAAGGGATATTTCATTAAGGCGATAGAACAAGTCGTCGCGGAATGTTTTCTCTACTATTCCCTGTTCCAGATTGCGGTTAGTTGCACAAATAATCCGTGTGTCCACATGAATCGTATTTATTCCGCCCACGCGAACAAACTCCTGCTGTTCAAGGACCTGCAACAGTTTCGACTGCAACTCCAGAGGCATATCTCCGATTTCATCAAGGAACATAGTACCTTTGTTGGCCACTTCAAAACGTCCTTGCTTGTTCTTGTGAGCACCGGTAAAAGCGCCTTTTTCATAACCAAATAGCTCTGCTTCAAGAAGTTCATGGGGAATTGCAGCACAGTTTACCTTTACAAACGGTTTTTTACGACGAGATGAGAGCTTATGCAACGACCTAGCGGCGATTTCCTTGCCAGTGCCGGATTCTCCACGAATCAGGACTGTCAATTCGGAATCTGCAACCTGCTCGATGATATCTTTTACTTTTTGTATAGACTTAGAATCACCGATAAAATTGCTCCATCCGCTTTTGACTTCAAGCTCCGATTTGAGTTCTTCTACTTCATATTTGAGATTAGAGCGCTCCAGAACACTATTGATATGAAACTCTATTTCATGGATGTCAAATGGCTTATTTACAAACTCGGCAGCTCCTAACTTGATAGAATCAACCACGAATCCGGTTTCTCCATGACCTGACACCATAATGACTTCCGGGCGTTCTTCCATTTTGTTGAGCTTTTCGAGCACCTCTATTCCATTCATGCCGGTCATTTTGATGTCCAACAATATCAAATCCGGTTTCTCAGTGGAGACCATTTGAATGCCTTCAATGCCATCACTAGCGGAGGAAAAATCGAACTTTGAGCCCAAACCCTCTTTTAGAAGCCAGGCTATTTTCGGATCATCATCTACTACAAGTATTTTAATCTTTGGTTTTGTCATAGTTTATTAACCGTTTTTATAACTTATCGGTAAAACGAGACCAAAATCAAGCCTCAAATACAAAAAAGTTGCATTTTCTTTGCAATTGACTGCATTTAACCTATTATTGGTATGGAAAGTAAAGTGTGAAAGTTGATCCTGCACCCTCTTTCGATACCACACTAAGAGTGCCATTGTGGGCAGAGATAATTCGATCTACCACCGCCAGACCAAGGCCGGTACCTGTGTCCTTGGATGTGAAGTATCTGTCAAAAATTCTGGAAAGATTCTCTTTTTTAATGCCTTTACCGTTATCAATTATTTTCAATGCAAGGTAGTCCTGTTTTTTATGATCTGGTTTCTCTATCAAGCCCTGTATTTTCAGATTACCTCCATCCGACATAGCGTCAATGGCATTCATAAACAGGTTTAGCAAAGCTTCAAGTATCTGATTCTTGTTTATGATAATATCCCACTCCACATCTTCAAAATTGGAGTTATACTTGATACCTTTCTTTCTTAAATCAGGACCGATTAACTCAACTGCTTGTATTACTATCTTTCTCAGATCAACTTTTTCAGTATTATACCTATTTGGATCTGAAAAATTGACCAGTTCCCTGATAAGCTCGTTCATGTGGTGGACTTCCTCATCTGCTGTTATGAATAGTTCTGAATCAGCAGTCAATTCCGGATGCTTCATTTTCAGAATCTGAAGTGAACCCTTGATAGATGTGAGAGGGCGACGGAGGTCATGAGAAATTTCGGACATCATATTTCCCATTGTTATCAGACGGGTTGCGTTAAGCAGTGAACGCTCCTTCTCAAATAACAGAGATGCCTGAGATATAACCAGCCGTGCCATAGAGATATCATCGTCACTATAAGGTTTCTCACGGTCAGAGCCAATATAGAATACATGTGCAAGCTCACCGCCGCGAAGAATTGGCATAGCCATGTAGCTTTGTTTGGGTTGAGGGAAATTGTCCCTTCCACTTAGTCGTTTGGAAATATATGATGATAAATCATCAATATTATGAAAATCAACATCGTTAGTATCAATAGGTCCAATACAGATTGAATCACGAGCGATGCGTCGGAGATCAATACTACCGCTGTCAGTAAGAGGGAAATTCACCTTCCCAGACGACCCGCGTGGAACGAGCATACGGCTATCCTTATCCCAGTTAAACCAGATTGAGTAATCAATAGGGAAAATGCGTATTAGCTTGTCAATGAGCATCATACGAAAGTCGCTCAGCGATTGGAGATTGGGAAGTTCCGTACTTATTTCATGGAGAATCTTGAACTCCTCCATACGACGGCGATTCTTCTCAAATTGGTTAGCATCGTCAACAGCAATGGCTGCCTGGGAAGCAAAAGTGGTAAGGAGTCGCAGATCGTTTTCACTGAACGTTTCTCCGCTCTGTTTGTTCGCCATATTGATGACGCCAATCACTTTGTTCTTTATATGCAAAGGGCAGCAAAGAAGCGAGGCGGAACCGTATTTTTCTTTATTTATGCGTTTGAATCGGTCGCTTTCTTCAACGTCTTTTACTATCAATGGCTTTCCGTTCTGAGCCACAGTTCCGGCTATGGATTCACCGACAGGCAGTTTTGTGGACGCAACAATGCCATCATCAAGTCCAATAGCGGCTTCGATTGTCAAGTATTCACCGTGTTCATCCAATAACATGATTGACCCTACTTGAGCTTCAGTTACGGTTGAAGCCAGAACTACAATCTGTCGCAGCAACTCATTCAAGTTGGCTGTTGAACCAATTGATTTACCTGCTTCGTACAACGCATTGAGTTCTTCCATACGACTCTTTAAAACCATGTTGGACAACTTAAGTTCTTCAACCAGTTGTAGACGTTCAAGGCCGGAGCGGCGTTTCTCCAGCGCTCGATTGACGGCTAACTCCAGATAGTTAAACTCTACCGGTTTCAGGAGATAGTCATAAGCTCCATGGGCTACCGCTTCAATGGCACTTTCAAGCGAAGCATAACCGGTTATCAGAATTACAGGAATATCGGAATCAACTTCTTTAACCACCTGAAGAATTTCCAGACCACCCAGCTCAGGCATTTTCAGGTCGGTGATTACCAGATCGATTCCATTTTTGCGGATAAAGTCTGCCGCCTTTGGCGATTGTTGAAACGCCTTGACTTCATAACCATCGCCAGTCAGAAGCGCTGACAACGAATCGCACATTCGCTTTTCATCGTCAACTATAATAATCCGTTCGGTTTTCTTATCCATCGCTATCCTGATATCTGACAAGCGGTAGTTTTATTTCAAAACAGCCGCCATTTTTAGTATTTCTATATGATATCGACCCTTTATGGCGTTTGATAATACCGTAGCAGACTGAAAGGCCAAGTCCAGTTCCTTCTCCCGGTTGTTTGGTTGTAAAAAATGGTTCAAAAATGTGTGGAATAGTTTCTACCGATATGCCCGTGCCTGTATCAGAAAATTGGATATTCAAATTATCCGAATTCAATTTTAGCTCTATCTCCAATTTTCCACCATTCGGCATAGCATCGCAGGCATTGATAATGATATTCAAGAACACCTGTTTGATATTTTCAGGCGATCCCTTAAATAATGGACAATCTTCCGGGAATTTCCGTATCAGTTCTATGTTCAGCTTTTTGAACTGCTGACCCATAAGCTCCAGGACTTCCTCAATAATCGATACAGCGTTAACGTGTTCGAAGTCGTCTTTGGCAGGTCGGTGAGACTCAAGCAATTCACGCACGATTTTGACAATCCGATTTATCTCCTGACTAACAATATCGATGTAGCCCCCTGCTTCGACATTTCGGCCTATCGTGCGTTGCAACAACAGCAGGTAGTTTTTGATTATGCCAAGTGGATTGTTTATTTCATGAGCCACTCGAGCCGACATCTCCCCAAGAGCTGCGAGACGCTCGGTGTTAATAAGTTGCTGTTGTGCCGCTCTCAACTGATTCGTAGCCTCTTTCTCAGATTCATACAGACGGGCATTCTCGATTGCTACTGATATCTGATTAGCCAAAATAGAAAGAAATTCCTCATCATCCTGGCTGAAATCCCCAACAGAGAATTTTTCAGAAACCAGAAGAATACCGATTAGCCGGTACTGAAAAATCATTGGGATAACCAAACCAGGATCAAAGTCGGTCAGAATTTCAATTTCCTTGTCCCCTGCGATATTGTTAATCAAATCGCTTGTTACGACGGGGCGGTTTAGTTTGGCAAGGTAAACAGCTAACTCACTCTTACTATCGAAAAACTTATCAGAATCGGGGAAGTGCCCAAAGCCTTTGCCTTTAGCCATGATGAAATGATTAGAATGGGCGCTTTCTCTTAGGAAAATGGCCGCTTTGGAAGCGCTCACCTGAGCCAAAGATGTAAGGATAAATGAATCAAGAAGATTCTGGTAATTGAGCACTGAATTGAAATTACGGCTAATCTCAAATACCGTGTATAAGTCGAATATCTTCCGTTTCAGCTGCCTGTTGGATTTGGTTAGTTGAGAAATTTTCTCAGTGAGTTTTTCGGTTTCTGATTTGGAATCACTTGATAGATGGGTGTTTTTGTCTTCAGTCACTCTGGATGCTGCTGGAAAATTAGGACGATGAGGAACACCCTTTGTTTGTGATTTATTTTTGCGTGGTTTGCTATTGCTCATATCTTCTTGAGCTTATCAAAAAATTCGCCTACTAAAAAGTGTGAACCGACAACAGCTATTATATCGTCATCCTGACAGCTTTTCAATACCCGACGATATGCGGTTTTGAGAGATCCATATTTGGATATGGAGACACCGCGCCAGTTAATATCATCGCTCAATTCTTCCAAATTGACAGAACGCCGAGTTGCGAGAGGTACCAGATGGAACTGATTTGCGATTGTTCCCAACAAATCAAACATTTTCTGATGTTCTTTACGCTTTACAAAACCAGTGATAATATGTGCTCGAGAGCCGGGGAATCGAGTTTTGAAAGCATTCACAAAAGCTGTTATTCCTCCAACATTGTGGCAAACATCAAAGACTACGGAAGGTTTGCCGCGGCGTTTGATTACCTGAAACCTTCCTGCCCAGTCTGTCTGCGCTAACCCATTGCGAATTGCGGTTCGTGAAATTTTAAGTCTGGCCTGTTGCAGAAGTGATATTATCCTTACCACAAGTGCAGCGTTTCGCAGTTGATGTCCGCCGTAGAGCGCTGGATATAACCCGTTCAATGAGAGACCGTTTGAGGAGAAGTCCAGACTGTTTTGGAACAAATTGACAGTGAATTCCTCAGGGCGCAGTTGATGGCAAGGAGTATCCAAACGTTGGCATCTGTCCTGAATGACAGACATTGCAGGATCTGGAAGAATGCCGGTTATGTGTGGAACTCCGGATTTGATAATACCAGCTTTTTCACGAGCGATTTTACGCAATCCCATACCCAATATTTCTACATGATCGCGGCTGATATCAGTCGTAACTGTTACCGTTGGTTTTAGTACGTTGGTAGCATCAAGGCGTCCACCCAATCCTGTCTCAACGACTGCAATATCCACTCCAGCGCGGCTGAAGAAATACAATCCCATAGCTGTAATGACTTCGAAAAAAGACAGCTTACGTTGACTTAGTTCAGCACGAAAATGATTCACAAAAGCTGTTACTGACGGTTTTGGAATACGCCGTCCATTTACGCGGATACGTTCCCGAAGATTGACAAGGTGCGGCGATGTAAACAAACCAGTCTTGTAACCCTGGGCTTGCAGAATACTAGCTAACATCGCGGCGGTTGAACCCTTACCATTGGTACCAGCCAGATGAATTGTATGGTAATTATTCTGCGGAGTATCAATTGAATCAAGAAACTGGGTGATATTTTCCAGACCTAACTTCAAACCAAAGAATTCGCGTGAGAGGATAAACCGCTCGGCAGAAACATAGGTGTGCTTCCGCATTATTTTCTCCACATAAATCTTAATAAATCAATGACAGTGTGGCGCAGGTCTTTTCGGTTTACAATTTTATCTACAAATCCTTTTTCCAAAAAGAACTCTGATGACTGAAATCCTTTTGGCAAATCTTGACCAATAGTCTGTTGGATTACGCGCGGACCCGCAAATCCCAATAACGCCTTTGGCTCAGCGAGGATAACGTCTCCCAGTGAAGCATAGGAAGCCATAACTCCAGCTGTAGTGGGATTAGTAAGAATAGAAATATAAGGAATTTTCTTCTCGTGGAGAATTGCAAGGAGAGCGGAGGTTTTAGCCATCTGCATCAGGGACAGAATACCTTCCTGCATCCGAGCGCCACCTGAGCTTGAAACAATAATTAGCGGCACCTCTTTCTCAATGGCTCTTTCGATAGCTCGTGAAATCTTTTCCCCAACAACAGAGCCCATAGAACCCCCGATAAACTGAAAGTTCATAATGGCAAATGATACTTCGATACCGCCAATAGCTCCAATACCTGCAGTTACACCTTCCTGTTTACCTGTCTTTTGCTGAGCAGCTTTTATGCGATCGGGGTACTTTTTGGAATCCTTAAACTTGAGCGGGTCTTTGGAGGAAATATCGGTATCAAATTCCTCTAGTCGGCCATCATCAAGAAGCAGTTTTATGTATTTTTGGCTGGAAATGCGGAAATGGAAATCGCAAGTAGGACAAACCCACAATAAATCTTCCATCTTCTTTCCATAGATAACCTCGCCGCATGAATCGCATTTTATCCATATCCCTTCCGGGATATTCCTCTTTTGCTGATTCGGCAGACCTTCCTTTGACTTTCTAAACCATACCATATCTATAGTACAATCAATCCTTGATATTTAGATACCGTAATAGAACCAAAGCATCTTCCATCGGACTCTGATAATAATCCTTCTGTCGATACATCAATTCAAAACCGTGCTTATCATAGAAAGCTCTGGCTTTCTTATTACTCTGTCTAACTTCAAGAAACACGTATTCACATTTATTCTCTTTTGCTTGATGTAAGATACTTTCCAGAAGTAGCTGCGCAACCAATTTTCTTCTATGTTCTATTGCCACTGCGATATTAGCCAGATGTACTTTTACATTATCAATCTGATAACACGAATAACCAACAATAGCGCCATTGAGAACAGCTATTTGCACGCTCCAGCTTTCTTCCCTGAGAAGCTCTACAAAAACTGACTGTGGCCAAGGATCGGAAAAAATCTGCCGTTCAAGTGCGACAATATTTTCAATATCCTCTGGGACTATGTTGCGTATAATGATAATTGGTTCAGTTGTTCTTTTGCCGTTGTTCAAAGCGTATTTCCGCTTGTGATTTCTGAAGATACATAGGTTCCAAAACAGCTACATCAGCGGCTTTACCCTGAAACAGCTTTTCCTCGCCAAGGTGAATGAGATCGGATGCCTGATAGTCAAGTTTTTCAGTATAATCTCTTGCTGTAGTTTCTGGAAAACGTTCGTGCAGACTGAATCCAAGAGCGGCAACAGCGTCGTTTCCTATGATTTCAAAAAGTTGAGCATATTGCACTATTTTGACCTGCTCAGGGTTATGGATGCCGTATTCAACTAACCCCACAATACACTCATCTCGATTTAGAGGCACTACTACTTGCACAATTTCTTTCAAACTGCGAAGACGATAAGCTGCAATTTCAAATGCTGACACTGGCACAATCGGTATATTTAGTGCTATTGCCATTCCCTTTGCCGCGGCAAGTCCTATTCTTAATCCTGTAAAAGAACCCGGACCGACACAGACAACAATCCCTTCCAACGCCTGCGGTTTCATCAAAGCCGATTGGAACAGCTCATCTATCTTCTTAATAATAAGCTGACCTTGCAACCGCTTGGATTCCTCATTCGATTGCACCAGTCTATCACCAGCAAACTTGAGCCCCAGACGCAGATACCGGGTGGAAGTATCAATACCAAGTAGCACATTTGCAGCCTTGTTACTCATGATTTAATAACCTGAATATCAATTTCGCGTTGTACATCGCCTATAATACGCATTGTTACCCTATAATACGGGAATGGCAGCCAATCGCCTCCTTTTTCTCCCCATTCCACAACCATTATTCCACCTCGCTGCAGATAGTCATCCCAACCCAACTCGTCGAGTTCGGAGGCATTATCCAATCGGTAAAGATCAAAATGATACAAAGGGCTTTTGCCGCCTGGGTACTCATTTATAATTGTAAATGAAGGAGAATTAACTATATCTTCATCAATTTGTAATGCTCGCGCAAGTCCGCGGACAAAGACCGTCTTGCCGGCGCCGAGAGTGCCAGTCAATACAATTACATCTCCTGATTTGAAGAAAAGCCCTACTTTCTCAGCTAAACCCAGAGTTTCCGCTTCACTATGTGAAATTACATTAAGAGATGACTTCATTTATCTATCTCGGTGTCAGGACCGCCAACGGCACAACCATTTCCTCCAGAGAAATACCCCCATGCTGGAACGAATCCTGAAACTGTCGTACCATTTCATTGTAATTGTTTGGATACACGAAAAAGTAATCCTCTTTAGCAATAAGATATGTTGTTGCAATTGTAAAGGATGGCAACTTCCACTCTTCCGGCTCCTTGATAAGGATTGAATCTTTGGAGTCGGAGTTTAGATTGTCACCGTATTTGTATCGCAAATTAGTCGAGGTTGATCGTTTTCCATGTGCTACTGTGCCGCGGTGACAATGAATAGAACCATGATCAGTCGTTACTATCACTGTGAAATCTTTTGATGCAAATGACTTCAAAATTGTAAACAGTGATGAGTGGACAAACCAGCTTTTCATTAGTGAACGGAAAGCGGCTTCGCTGGATGCTATCTCCTTGAGAATGACATTACTGGAACGGCCGTGAGTCAAAATATCGAGAAAGTTGAATACGAACGTCACCATTGGGTTGTTATAGAAATCAGCAATCCGCTTGGATATCGCATCCCCTTCGCTGTTGTTGAAGATTTTGACATAGCGTGGTTTGTTCTTGATGCGCACTCCGTTGCGGATAAGATTATCTTCAAACAGACGATCCTCCATCTGGTTGAGTGACCCCCCCTCCTGCAAATGGTAGTTCTTCGGATAGACATTATTAATTTCATTGGGGAATAGTCCAGCAAAAAGTGCATTGCGGGCAAATGGTGTAGCAGTTGGTAGCATCGAGAAATAATAATGACGCTCAATTGCATAGAATTCCGCCAACAATGATTCTATCATCATCCACTGATCAAGACGCATACAATCTACTACAATAAGGCAAACTTTTTCTTTTTTCTTGAGACGCGGTATTATGTGATGTTCTGAAACGTCAGGCGAAAGCATGGGGCGCGAGTCGCTATGTAACCATTCCAAATAATGACTTTCGATATATTTGGTGAATTCGTTGTTCCACTCTTTTCGAGTGCCTTCAAGTGTTTGCTCCAGCCCAACATCGGCGTTGGCATCCAGTTCGAGATCCCAATGAGAGAGAATACGAGCCGCTTCATACCAATCTTCCGGTTCCATCGGACCATACAGCTTTTGGTTAAAACGGTTTATCTCGGTCATATAGCGTTTCATGGATGAGCTGCTTATGATTTTCCGCGTATCGAGAATCCGTTTGACAACCAACAACACTTGCGATGGGATCACCGGCTTAACCAGATAATCATCAATATGCTGCCCGATAGCCTCATCCATCAGAGATTCTTCCTCCGATTTAGTAACCATCACCACCGGCAGGTGAGGCCGAATATCCTTGATTTCCTCCAGTGTTGTAAGTCCGTCTTTACCGGGCATCATCTCATCCAACAACACTAAATCGAAAAGCTGATTACTCACCATTTCTATCGCATCATCTCCGGACATAGCGGACGACACATTATATCCCCGCTGTTCGAGAAAGAGAAAATGTGGTTTTAGCAAGTCAATCTCATCATCGACCCAGAGTATCCGTTTTTTTTCTTCTTTGGGTGGCATATTTATCCTTTGCTTTTTGCGACAATCGGCAAAGTAATTTCAAACACTGTCTTGCCGGGCTGTGATTTCTTGAGCACAATTCGTCCGTTATGGTATTCTTCCACAATGCGTTTTACAAGTGTCAATCCAAGTCCCCATCCTCTTTTCTTTGTTGTAAAGCCAGCTCGGAATATCTTGCGCGCCATTGCTTGTGTGATGCCTGAGCCGTTATCTGTAAGTTCCACTATAGATTTTTCCCCAGTTTGATCGAGTTTTGCTCTAATATCAATTTGCCCGCTGCGTGGGTCAACTGCCTGAATAGAATTCTTCAGCAGATTTTCCAGCGCCCAGCCAACCAGTTCCGCATTTATATACATCAGCGGTAATTTCTCTGACTGCAAATTGATTACTACTCCCTTTCCTTCAAACGGGAGACGTCGGCGGTAATACTCGACAGTTTCCATCAGCAACTGGTTGATGTCGCATTGACTTACATCTGGCACCGAGCCTATCTGCCCGAAGCGGTTAGCTACCCGATGCAGGCGGTTGATGTCAACTGACATATCGCCGAGAGATTCCTTAAAACGAAGGCGCTCCTTATCGTTGAGATTCTCTGATGTTTCTGTCTCGCCAGACATAACCTCAATCCAGCCCATCAATGAAGAGATAGGCGTGCCCAATTGGTGAGCGGCTTCTTTTGCCATCCCTACCCAGATATGGCGTTCCTCACTGCGTTTGATATTTTGAAATCCAATAAAAGCCACAGCCAAAAACGCAATGACAATCCCAATCTCAATAAAGGGCATCATAGTCAATTGACGAACAGCAGGAGTGTCACCGTAGCAGAAATAGCTCATCTGACCTTTGCCGAAGGTGAGTTCGATAGTGCCGTTCTGCTTAATCATTTTTTCTGCGACATTTTTCAGGCGGTTCATATTCTCCGTTGAATAGTCAGTTGGAGAGACATCATCAATGTTGCGCCAGTGAATTGGTTTTTTATTTTCATCAAGTACAATGATTGGGAAATCGGCTTTGATAATAATCTCATCGAAAATAAATTGAAGTTCTTTTCCCGAAGTTGGGAAATTGGCAGCCATCTGCCACATCTTGACATATTTTTCCACCTGTGAGCGAGTGCCGATTTTTAACTGTTCAATAACTTCAAATGTGTACCAGATGAAAACAAACGATATAATCAAAATCCCCAATAGTAAAAAGACCTTGAAAAAAGTTGATTTACTGATATACAACCGGTCAATTAATCTTGATCTGTTTGAAACCTGCACCATTAGCCTATTTTTTCTATTCCTCCCATATACGGACGAAGGACATCGGGGATTGTAACGGTACCATCTTCATTTTGATAGTTCTCAAGAATTGTTGGTATCAGCCGTGCCAGAGCGACCCCTGATCCATTGAGAGTATGCGGGAAAAGCACATTCTTGTTTTCATCCCTAAAACGACAGTTCATTCGGCGTGCCTGAAATGCTTCATAGTTAGACACCGAAGAGATTTCCAGCCACTGTTTTACTCCATCCGCCCACAATTCCAAATCATAGCATCGGGCTGCCGCAAAAGATAAATCGCCTGTGGCGAGTTCAGCTACTCGATACGGCAGCTTCAACCCCTGAAGTACTTTCTCTGCCTGTGCTGTCAGACTTTCATGTTCGTCGTAGGAAGTTTCAGGACGAACTATTTTTACCATTTCGACCTTGTCAAACTGGTGAACTCGCAACATTCCGCGGGTATCTTTGCCAGCCGCTCCTGCCTCGCGGCGGAAACACGGCGTGTGAGCCACCATATATATAGGAAGTTGCTGGTAATTCAATATCTGTTTCTTAAAAATGTTTGTTAGCGGAACTTCTGCTGTGGGAATCAGGAACAGATCATCTTCTCCAACAGCTGTTTTGTACATATCATCTTCGAGTTTTGGCAACTGCCCGGTCCCGAACATAGTATCAGTAGAAACAAGATACGGAACAGTATGCTCGATATAGCCATTGGCGGTGTGTAGATCGAGCATATAGTTAATCAAAGCTCGCTGCAGGCGCGCTCCCAAACCGCGCAAAATATAAAAGCCTGAACCTGAAATTTGCGCCGCTGATGACAAATCAAGTATGCCAAGCTTCTCACCTATTTCCCAGTGCGGCAAAACCTTGAAATCTTTTTTGGGTGTCTTGCCCCATGTCCGATGAATCACATTTGCCGATTCGTCTTTTCCTACCGGAGCTGATTCGTTAGGGATATTCGGTATCCATGAAAGAGCAGCTCTGAGTTTTTCGTCAATTTCGCGGGTTTGCTGATCCATGGCGGTTATTTTCTGTCCCACCTCACGCATCGCCGCCACTGCATCATCGGCGGATTCACCAGCTTTCTTTCTCTTTCCAATCTCAGCCGAGGCACGATTTCGATCGGCTTTCAATGCTTCGGCTTGATGGATAAGTTCGCGACGGTGCGAATCCATTTTCAAGATAGCGTCAATATCCGATTTGTCATTTTTGGTGGCGATTCCGGCTTTTACTTTATCTGGATGCTCGCGTATATACTTTAGATCTAACATGCACTTTCCTATCTAGTCTACACTATTTTTTCAATCGACAGTTTACCTATAATCAAACAATTATATATAATTAGAAAGCACAAGTCAAAGAGAGCTTGATGGTAACATATTTGTAGGATGGAATCAGATATGAACTTGTATCTTTACATTTATTAATTTATTTCTGTTATTTATCCATATTGAGAAAATAAACATGCGTTTTTGCTAAAGGAGCATATCATGGATTCAAGGATTGACAAATTAGCTAAACTGTTAATTCACTATTCACTGAAACTGAAAAAGGGGCAGTTGCTCAAAATACAGGGAGAGATTTCAACCCTTCCGCTCATCAAAGCGGCATTCAAGGAGGCGGTCGCCGTAGGAGCACAACCTTTTACTAAAATCATCATTCCGGAAAACGAAGAAACATTTTTGAAGCATGCTTCGGATAAGCAACTCAGGTATATTTCCCCTGTTGCCCGAGCCGAAATTAACAAAATGGATGCTCTTCTTGTTATCTGGGGCAGTCAAAATACCCGTGGATTATCAGGCGTGAAACCAAAACGACAAGCACTATCAAGACGCTATATGAAACCCTTGATTAACAAACTGCATAAGCGTATTGATGACAACTCGATATCTTGGTGTGGGACGCTTTTCCCTACTAATGCCGAGGCTCAGGAAGCAGATATGTCGCTGTCTGACTGGGAAGACTTTGTCTACGGCGCTGGTCGCATTGGAACCGCTGATCCAGTCAAGTACTGGAAGAAGATTGAAAAAGAACAGAACCGTCTTGTGAAAATTCTCAATCGTTTCAAGACCCTTCATTTTCTTTCTGCAGATACAGATTTGAAAATGAATATCAAAGGACGCAAGTGGATTAACTGTGCCGGCACCGAGAATTTCCCTGATGGTGAGATTTTCACTGGTCCAGTTGAGGATTCGGTAGAGGGACATATCCATTTCACGTATCCGGCTGTCTATATGGGGCGAGTAGTTGAAGATGTCCGACTTGAGTTCAAAAAGGGCAAAGTAGTCAAGGAAAGTGCCAGCAAGGATCAGGCATTTCTAACGAGTATGCTCAACATTGACAAAGGAGCGCGATTTGTTGGCGAGATAGCTGTTGGCACAAACTACAATATCAAACATTTCTCAAAAAATATCCTGTTCGATGAGAAGATTGGTGGCACAATTCATCTTGCGGTAGGTATGTCTTTCCCCGAATGTGGCAGTAAAAACAGTAGTGTTCTCCATTGGGATATGATTTGCAATATGAAAAAAGGCGAAATTGTTGCTGATGGTAAAGTGATTTACCGCAATGGTAAATTCACAATTTAATGCAATCAATCTGAAGTGAAAAAGGCCGGCGTATTAAACGCCGGCCATATCAATTAATTTCACAAAGAAACCTGACAATAATATATTTTCACATCCTTGTAAAAATAGGTGTAAACAGCTAATTCCTACTTAGGGCTTGTTGAATAATTAGTTATTATGTACCACAATCTCCCCGCCTTTGGCGGGCGCGTAGCGGGCGGCCTTGTGTCGCCCGTTTCTATA
>JAYEIF010000112.1:0-3028 GCA_034659895.1 Candidatus Zixiibacteriota bacterium | reverse complement strand
CGAGTGGTGAAACTTCTGTAAATTTTGTATGGTCTGAATGCGGTGACAATCGGCTCAGTGATGCCAGCAACGACACAACTTTTGTAGCGGACAGTGTATTCGATGCAGATGGATTAGACATAACAGACAGAACAACGAAACTCCCAACGCTTACAGGTTTCCCTGATACCTGTTCTATTTATGGTGATACAGTATATGTTCGTAATATTTTGTTCCGCTCAACGATAATTGTATTTGGGATGCCCACAGATATCACGCAACCATGTGAGCAGAATAAGTCGTTGCCGTTGTCTCCTATACTAAAGCAAAATTACCCTAATCCTTTCAACCCAACCACTGTTATTTCGTTTTCCATCCCTTATGCAGAAGATTGGGAATTAGAGATTGTCAATCTTCTTGGGCAACATATCAAAACTTTTAATGGTCGGAGTGAACCAGGAAACTGCTTTGTTGAGTGGAACGGCCGCGACGCTGGCGGTCATCCTGTTGCAAGCGGTGTGTATCTATATCGTTTGACGGTTGATAATCATATTATTTCCAGAAAGATGCTTCTGGTGCGATAGTGCAGGTATATCCGAGATGAAATGGTTCGTTGTTATTATTTTGCTCTGGTTGCCGTCTGTATCGTTTGCTGTAGAAAGTGGTATAGTTGACAGCACATTGCAAATGAAATTAGATAGCTCTGATGAAAAACAAAGTGCAGTGATAACAATAGAACAGCTTACGGTTGATGATATGAAGCTTGATGATACACTGTTGATTATGCTAAAGTCGACAGGTACGTCATTGGCGGGGTTTGACTTCAAATTTGGAATTAATAATCCGATGGTGGATATTGTTGAGATTCTGCCGGGGGAAATCTACGATTCCTGCCGCTGGGAATACTTTAATGCTCATCAAATAAATACAACCCACCGTGATGATGATTATCCACCTATTTTGTGGCAAGCGGTAGCATTGGCGGAGGTTGTGTCAGATACTACCAAGCCGTTATGCTTTGGCTTTGAGAGCGAGGCATCATTGCTGAAGCTGGTTTTGTCAAACGAACATGTTCTTAATCAACCCGACACAACCGTACCGATTTTCTTTTTCTGGGAAGACTGTACTGATAACACTATTTCCGGAAGAACCGGTAATGTTCTTTTAATTTCAAGACAAGTTTTTGACTACTTTAGGGAGAAGCCCCCAAGAAGTTCAAAACTATTCCCAAATCGGACTGGCGCACCTAATCAGTGTATTGATCCCGCCAGGGATAACCATCCCCGTCGGCGCATCATTTTACATAACGGTGGCATAAAGTTCAATCTCAATGTCGAGTTGAAACCATCGGATTCTACTGATTCCATATAAGTTGATTTATTAAAAATATTCAGTGGTTGCTAAAATGATGATAACTAGAGTTAGCTGAATAAAGTACCTGTCCGCTCGACAGGCGGGTAAGTTCTTTGTTCATAAATAGATAAGCATGTTTTGTATTGTTTCAAGTGAAAGGGTTTTGTTGTTATAAATAGCTTAAAAGGCTTGCACTTGATAAACATTCTACACGCCACGGCGCACTTTCAGCTCGCGTAGCAGCGGGGCTTGTCTCCGCTGTGTGTATAGAAACGGGCGACACAAGGCCGCCCGCTACGCGAATTTGAGATTGTGGTACATAATAACTAATTATTCAGCAAGCCCTAACTATGTGCCAATTAAAGAGTTGTTTGTTCACAGTTGCGTTTGAGAAATTCAATGGGACGTTTGGAAATTGTATTTCCAGAAATAAATATCTATTGACAAGTTAGTGGATATTAGTATCTTACCGATATAATGGGTATGTAGCCTTAATGTTTATTAACCTTAGATTGGTTCGAGGAGGTGTTTAGTATTGCCGGGTGTTAAAGTTCGTAGTGACGAATCTTTTGAAAAAGCCTTACGTCGTTTCAATAAGTTTTGCGAAAAAACAGGTGTTATTTCCGATATCAAGAAGCATCAGCATTTTGAAAAACCATCGGAAATTCGCAAACGCAAACTTGCTGCGGCGAAGCGCAAAGGCAGACGTATAAGGCGAATGGAACGAGATTAAATCGATGAGTTTGCTTACAGATATAGATAAAGACTTAGTAAAGGCCCTGAAAGCACATGAAAAGCAAAAAGTTACTGTGCTTCGGGGCCTTAAGTCTGACCTTAAATATCGGCGTATCGATAAACGGGAAGAGTTGACTAGCGAGGACATTGTCTCGGTTCTTTCCAGTTGTGCTAAAAAGTGCAGGGAATCAGTAGAGGAGTTCAAAAAAGCTAACAGGGAAGACTTAGTTAAAAAAGAGCAGTTTGAGCTCGAGATTATCAAGGAATACCTTCCAGAACAGTTGTCAAAAGAAGAAGTGCAAAAGTTGATAAGGGATGTTTTAGAGGAAACAGGGGCTGATTCTACCAAAAATATCGGATTAGTAATGCAAGCTGTTATGCCTAAATTGCGTGGTCGAGCTGACGGTAAAATGGTTAACAAAATTGCTATGGAAATGCTTGCTAACTGATTTAACAAATCCCTATACTTCAATATGAGAGATTCAGTAATCCTGTAATTGAGTGAGGGTATATGAATTGGATAGATGCTGTTCTTTTAGTATTGTTGCTGGCGATGGTTGTTGTCGGTACTAAAAAAGGACTGATTCGAGAACTGACAGCTTTTGTAATATTCTTTGTTGCAATCATAGTTTCGATTAATTACATAGACCACTTCGCAGTATGGGTTCACAGTCAGTTAGGAGGTTCACCTCTTGTTTCGGCCTTTCTATCTTTTATAATCCTACTGGCTGGAACTTATGCCGCCTTTAAGATAGTCGGATTTATTTTTTACAAAATTGCCAACATAAAAGAAGTTGGAAAAAAAGATCAGATGGGCGGTGCGCTTGTCGGTTTTCTGCGTGGATGGATACTGATTGGGTTTGTTACCTTTCTTACTTTCCTGCTTCCAATGCCTAATTCCTTTTATGGGGCATTTAATAATTCCTTGTTCGGGTCCGCAGTTGCTAAGACTGTGCCATTG
>JAYEIF010000111.1:0-3077 GCA_034659895.1 Candidatus Zixiibacteriota bacterium | reverse complement strand
CTGATATAACTTATCTGGTTGCTTACCTATTCAATGGAGGCCCTGCGCCTACCCAATAACTAACCATGAGTAAGTAAGTTTCCTGTTGAGAATAGAAAACCCGCTGGTTTAGCGCCGGCGGGTTTTTTGATGGTAAGTTTGGCAGGGCATTAAGTGAAATTGCAAAACTTCCTGTTGATCGGGGATATCAATTTTTTCGACACAGGTGAAAGCGGATTTCAGCCAAATATCTTCATATTCCGATTGGATATGTAAGAAAAAATGGCTATACGGCACTTTTTTTGAATCAATTAGCTGGTTGTAAACGTTAAAGAAGTATGAAACAATGGAGGGCTAATTTATTTAAGTTTATACTTGACTTAATATACCTAAGGTGGTATATTGCAAGGTTGTATTATTGGAGGCTTGTGGTAATTGAGTAAGGCTACTACAGACATTACAATACGGTCAGCTAAAAAAGGGCGCAAGTGGCTAACTGTATTTTTCCTGCTAGTCATAGGGGCTGTTTTTGGGTTGATTATTTCATCAAGCTTTGATCTTCCATATACATCTTCGGCTCAGCCCTACGGCAATATCGCACAGTCCGGGGCTTATCCTGTAACAGAAAAGAATGGAGTCGTTCAGTCTCCGTTTGTTGAGGTTGTAGAAAAAGTTCAGAATGCAGTAGTCAATATCTCAGCGCAGTCACGGGAAGAAAATGTCCCATGGTGGTTTCGCCGACCAGGTCATTCCATATCGTCGGGGTCGGGATTTTTCTTTCGTGAGGATGGTTATATTCTTACCAATAATCACGTTGTTAAAGATGCCGTGAAACTCACCGTGCGCACAGCGACCGGATTTCGCTATGAAGCCAAACTCGTTGGGGCAGACCCACAAACCGACCTTGCGGTAATCAAGGTTGAACCAGAGGAAGATATTACAGCTATTTCCTTTGGTGATTCCGACAATCTCAAAGTTGGTGATTGGGCTATTGCTATAGGTAATCCATTTCCGCAACAGGGTCTTGATCGGACTGTTACTGTTGGAGTAGTGTCGGCGGTAGGTCGCAGCCAGCTGAATTTCGGTCGTGAAACACCGTATTACCAATATTATATCCAGACGGATGCCTCTATCAATCCCGGTAACTCCGGCGGTCCACTATTGAATATTCGAGGGGAAGCCATTGGAGTGAACGCCGCCATATCTTCACCTAACGGCGGCTCAGTGGGAATTGGTTTCGCTATCCCCATCAATCTTGCGCGGTCTATTGTGCCAGACTTGATTGTCTCCGGACGCGTTCATCGGGGTTGGCTGGGAGTCTATCTTGGAAATGTTACGGAGCGAGAAGCCAAGAGCCAGGGTATGGATGCCGTCCTTGGAGTTGTAATTGACTCTGTATATGCAGGGTCGCCCGCTGAACAGGCTGGAATCATGAATGGCGATGTAATAGTCGGTTTCGACGGACAGGAAGTCAACGATGCTGCTCAATTTTCGGTGCTCGTATCAACTGTCGATGGTGGAGATAATGTCCCGCTGGAGTTTATTCGTGATGGCGTACGGCAGAGTGTTGTTGCCTCTATCGGTGACCGTGATACTTTTCTTGCTGAGAATTCGCAGAATGTAACAAATGATGATTTTGAAGTTTACCAGTGGATGGGTATGGAGTTGCTGACATTTACCAAGGAAATCTCCAGGGCTCTTAAAGCAAAACATGTTCCTGGTGTGTTAGTTCGCCGTATATATCCTGGAACTCCCGCCAACCGTTCATCGATTGCGCGGGGTACAATTGTTATGCAAATAAATGATGTAACTATTAAATCTATTGATGATGTGAAGCAGGTCGCTCAAAAAATGCGTGGATCATCCAGTCGGATTTCGCTGATAGTGCTGGATCCGGAGGGGACGATTTCTCGCAAGGTGTTGCGGCCATAAATGAAAGATGTAAATATATTCCGCCATATTAAAGTGGCGGAAAGTAACCCAATAATGGTTTACAGCTAACTTCGAACAGAAAGGAGATAGTCGTAAGCAGTGGCTAAACAATCCCTAAAATATCGCGATGAGGATCGGTCGCTCGATTTGTATCTTCGCGAGATAGGGGAAACACCTCTAATTAACGCCGAAGAAGAGGTGCGGTT
This sequence comes from Candidatus Zixiibacteriota bacterium, assembly GCA_034659895.1. Lineage (GTDB taxonomy): Bacteria > Zixibacteria > MSB-5A5 > GN15 > FEB-12 > B120-G9. The sequence continues at coordinate 960 of JAYEIF010000111.1, read as the reverse complement.
GGCGCGTAAGATAAAGCAGGGCAGTCAAATCGCCCTGGAGAAATTAACAAAAGCCAACCTGCGCTTTGTAGTATCGGTAGCAAAACAGTATCAAAATCAGGGCTTGTCTCTGGCGGACTTGATCAACGAAGGTAATATCGGACTGATTAAGGCGGCCAGGAGATTCGATGAGACCCGTGGATTCAAGTTTATCTCCTATGCGGTCTGGTGGATTCGGCAGGCGATTCTGCAGGCTCTTGCCGAGCAGAGTCGTATTGTTCGATTGCCGTTGAATCGTGTGGGAACTTTGCACAAAATCGGAAAAATCTCCAGCCAGTTGGAGCAGGGACTTGGGCGCGTGCCGTCATCGGACGAGATAGCCAAAAAACTGGAAGTAACCGAAGGGGAAGTTACAGACACACTCAAGATTTCCAATTCACACCTGTCGTTGGATGCGCCGTTTTCGGTATCTGAGGATAACTCCCTGATTGATGTTCTCGAGGATGAATTCCAGCCGTCGCCGGATGAATCACTGCTGGGTGGTTCGCTAAAGCTGGAAATCGATAAGGCTATTAATTCGCTGTCACCGCGAGAGGCTGAGGTAATAAGCCTCTATTTCGGTCTCAGCCATGAGAAAGCGTTGACGCTCGAAGAGATTGGAGCCCGCTTCTCACTGACCCGTGAGCGCGTGCGTCAGATTAAGGAGAAGGCGATCCGTCGTCTGCGCCATGCTTCTCGCAGCCGCTCTCTGCGAGCCTACCTGAACTAGCCGAACGAACCCCTAAAATCGGCAAAAGCTTACAAGCCGCTCCATTCCGGGGCGGCTTTGTTCGTTTGTGTGATGTATTGTAGGACTTGTTGAATAATTAGTTATTATGTACCACAATCTCCCCGCCTTTGGCGGGCGCGTAGCGGGCGGCCTTGTGCTGACGTGCCTGTCGGCGCACAGGAAGTGCGCCGTGGCGTGTAGAATGTTTATCA
>JAYEIF010000110.1:0-15721 GCA_034659895.1 Candidatus Zixiibacteriota bacterium | reverse complement strand
ACAGGCTTTCATCCGGTGATTTTGTAGAGTCTAAGAAAATGCTTTTGCTTAAGTAGAATAAGCAGACAAATTGGCATTTCCCATACAAAATACTTAAATAAAATAATTCCCTTTCCATATCAATGTGTTACATTATCAATGTGTTACATTATCAATGTGTTACATTGTCAATGTGTTACATTGTCAGAAATTAAAACAACTTTGTCAATTAACCCATACGAAGGGAGTAATGGTCATGCGTATGTTTGTCATTGTCGTAACGGTATTTCTTACCGTCTTGGCAACATCCACAATTGCTGAGAACAAGGCCGCACTCACAAAAGATTTCGTGCAGCACCTTGAAACTCAGTTCGAGCAAAATGATAACCAGCCATGGCTTATCAATGCTATTACCAACAACAGTATCAAGAACCTCTCGCTTAACCACGAGAAGATTGCTTCACACAACGACTATTTTAGTCACCGTCTCAAAAAAAGTGGTATTACCAACCAGAAAAGCTCAGGTCGCTGCTGGCTGTTTGCAGGACTCAATATCTTCACACCTGACCTAATGACAAAGCTAAAACTCAACTCCTTCGAGCTGTCTCAGCCATATCTCACGTTTTGGGACAAGATGGAAAAGGCAAATTTCTTTCTTGAAGAGATAATTGCCCTGCGTGATCGTCCTTTTGACGACCGTGAGCTTTCGATTGTTCTCGACAGTCCATTTGGCGACGGTGGATGGTGGCACTATGTCACTGACCTTATAGATAAATACGGCGTAGCGCCAATCACCGCTATGCCTGAAACGAAACAATCCACATCAACGGGTAGAATTAATCGTCTTGCCAGCCGTAAGCTACGCATATTCGCCTCTGAATTACGCCAGATGCACAAAGAAGGCAAAACTGAAAGCGACCTCCGTAAACGCAAAGAAGAAATGCTCGGTGATATCTACAACTTGATGATCTACGCCTATGGCAAACCGCCAACGAATTTCACCTTCCGCTATGAAGATAAGGACTCTACCATATCTAAACCTGTGGAGTACACTCCACATTCATTCTATGAAGAATTTCTTGCTGATGAGATACCCAATTTTGTAACGCTTATGGACAACCCAACCAAAGAATATGACCGTCTTTTTCAAATCAAGTCCAGCCGCAACATTGTTGAGTGTTCCGACCTGACCACACTCAACCTGCCAATTGAAAAGCATAAAACCTATGCCCTTCGAGCACTCTTAGACAGCCAAGCAGTCTGGTTCGCCTGTGATGTCGGCAAAGCCAACTACAGTAAGGATGGAATCATGGCGGCGAATATCTACGACTACAATTCTACATTTAATATGGATTTCTCAATCTCGAAGCGGGATCGCATACTCTACCACGATAGCTACCCTGGACATGCGATGGTTCTAATCGGGGTGGATACAACTTCCGAAGGTGAACCTATCAAGTGGCTGGTGGAAAATAGCTGGGGCACAGACCGTGGCGACAATGGTTATTGGTATATGTATGATGACTGGTTCGATGAATATGTTTACTTTACTATCATAGATGAAAGTCTTCTTGAACCTGATGACCGCGAGAAACTCAAGCAAGACCCGATTCTCTGTCCAGTTTGGGAACCATTCTATCAAGCTATGATAAATATACGGTAAGTCGAATATGAGCGAACAAGGCAACCTTCTGGAGAAATTGGCTTCTCTTGTTCCCAGCGATCAATTCACAACTCAACATGACCAACTTGCTGTAGCTTCAGAAGACGAATCAACACTACCCGGTGTAACTCCTCTTGCGATTGTATGGGCTATCACTACCGACGAGATAGCTGATGTGGTGAAGCTATGCTACGAAACCAGAACACCCGTTACAACTCGAGGTGCAGGCAGTGCTCTTGAAGGCTCGACTATCCCATGTGTGGATGGCATTGTGCTTGATGTCAGCCGTATGACTGATGTGATTGAATACTGGCCAAACGATCTGCAAGTAAAAGTACAACCTGGAATTATCTACGATAATCTAAACCACTACTTGAAGAATGATGCGTTATTTTTCCCTCCTTCACCGGGCGGATCGGGTGATATCGCTACTGTTGGCGGAATGGTTTCTACCAATGCCAGTGGAATATATTCGCTCAAGTATGGCGGAACACGCGAGTATGTGCTGGAATTGGATATAGTAACTGGTACAGGAGAGATAGTAAAACTTGGCAACCGCGCCATTAAACGCTCAAGCGGTTATAACCTTGTTGACCTTATTGCAGGTTCTGAGGGCACACTTGCGGTGATTGCTTCTGTGACTATCAAACTGGCTGGCCTTCCAGAGGGTCGGCGACGGGATGCATTCATGTTTGAAGACGAGGTAAGCGCTTCAAAGGCGGTGTCGGAGATGCGCCGTTATGGTCTTGATATTGCCGCCATCGAGTTTCTCGATCGAGCAGTCATCCAAGCTCTTAACCAATTCAAAGAATATGGTCTAAACGAGAAGCCATCTTTATTTCTGGAGTTTCATGGTCCCCGTGAAGTACTTGACTCCAATGCTGAGCTTGCGGAAGAAATCTGTACGGAGCAAGGTGGAAAGCGTTTGACCTTGGATAATAACCAAAATCCTTGGGATATTCGACATTATGCAACAGATGCTGTCAAATACAGCCGAATAGGATACACTATTCTGCGCAACGATGTTGCTTTTCCTATCTCATACCTTCCAGAAATGGTAAACTACTGTCACACAATCGCTCGGGAAAAGAACATCGCCATACATACTTTCGGACATGTTGGCCTTGGTTTACTACACGCTCTGATATTAGCCCGTCGCAATGATGTAAATGAGTGGAATAAGGCATCTGAGATTAATAACCGAATAATCCGTAAAACTCTTGAAATAGGAGGAACAATCTCAGGCGAACACGGAATCGGTCTTGGCCACAAAGACATTTTCGAGCTGGAACATAAAACTGCAGTTGGCCTTATGAGGAAAATAAAAAGGCAATTCGACCCGGGTAACATATTGAATCCCGGAAAAATATTTGATTTGTAAATCAGAGCATGCAATAAAAATATTCTCATTTTCCACGACTTGACAAATGAAAATTATTTTGTATTATTAAATCTACTTGGAACCACTTAATATAGGTTGCCATATAAGGATAGGTATGAAAAAAGTAATTGTTTTAATATCCGTATTTCTAATTACAACTAGTAATGCATGGGCTGATCCATCTCTGATAATACCAATAGATCAACATAATTTTGGCATGCTTCCCAAAAATTCCATCCTTAACCACACTTTCTGGCTCAAATCAGTTGGTGACGATACCGTCAAAATTGATGCTATTAAAACTGGTTGTTCCTGTGCAATATCAAAAATTGAACGCAACTGGCTGGCTCCCGGTGACAGTATGGCAGTAAAGATAGAATGGGACGTCAGCAGATATCATAGTTCCATTTTTCGTTCTATTCGAGTTTTCTATGATAGTATTAAGTCACCCTTGAGAATGAATCTCAAAGGTTCAGTAGTTCAAAAACTTGATTCTGCCCGCCCAATATCAATTTCTCCATACCGTTTTGAATTTGCATCCACAGCTCAAAAGGAAATAGACAGCATACAATTTACTTTGACAAACCGTTCCAGCGAAGACCTTAACATTAGCAATATCTCGGGGAATCCCGAGCAGTGTAAGTTTGTTCTCCCATCGACAATTCCAGCTAATTCATCAGTTACCGGTCACATTCGGCTCAAGCCAGAATACAATAAGAAAGAGTTTCAGACATCGATTACACTGGCTGTAAACAATAAACAACAGACGAATTTTACTATTCCGATTCGTCGGAAAATATACCGATAAACTCTTTTTGAGATTTGACGAAAATATACATTGGATACTATTAAATGAAATATAACAACAATATAGGAGGTTGAACAGACAAGCTATGAAACGGTTTAAACTGCTATTGTGTTCCTTCGTAGTTCTATTACTACTGGTTGGAGCAGTTTGGAGCGCTCCCAGACTAACCATCCCAGAAGCGAAATTTGATTTTGGCTTTGTTCCTCAACATTCAAAAATCTCTCATGTATTCTGGCTGCATTCGACCGGTGATGATGAGCTAAAAATCCTGAAAGTAGTGCCTGGCTGAGGATGCACTAAAGCACCGCTGGAAAAATCGGTGATCGCTGTCGGTGACAGCGCTAAATTAGAAATCATATTTCATACCAAAACTTATAGGTCTAAAGTAACCAAGAGACCAAGTATAAGAACAAATGAGGGAACACCACATAAAAGGGTATCTATAATATCGACGGTTACTCCAAGACCAGATTCAACTTACCCTATTCGGATGCAACCTTATAAAATTGATCTCTCGCAACTGACCGATAAGGTTATCGACGAGGCGGAGTTCACAATCAGCAATGTTTCTGAAGAGAAATTGAACATAAAAATGATTGATTACTGTAATGAGATGTTTGATGTGGAACTGCCTGATTCGATCGACCCAAGAATGACTGTAAAGGCAGTTGTTAAGCTCAAAGAGAATGCCATCAATGAGTCCTTCGATAAATCATTCACAATTGAATTAAGTGACCAGAATAAATCGCGGTTTACAGTACCTGTTAAACGTATGGTTCGCCATACAATTAATAAATCGACAAATACTCGGAAACTGGACCGTGGCAAATAATTCTTGTTTGAGTTAAAAAGATTGTATGAAAAACTAAGGTCGCCTATCATTTTTTGGGCGGCCTTTTTTTATGCCATGTGAAAAAGTAATATGGATATATTTCTGCCAGTTCTACGGTTCGGATACTTCCGGCACAATATCCGGGTCAGATTCTAAAATGCTCGACTTAAGAAGAATAGCCCATTCATCGTTAAATATCTCACCTTTTACGTTTGAATGTACAAGGTAATAGGTCCCTCGTTGATCCTCAAATACAAATACCAATCCTTTTCGCTGTGAATGATACCACCAGATTTCATAAGGCCAGCGTTTGATTGGAACTTCCCTGGATTCAATTTCTTCCCACGGACCATAAGTCAGAAAAACACGCCCACGATCGGTACTCCAGCCGTTATCCTTACTCACATTATTTGAGAAATGCGCATTGGCATAGTTATAGTAAGTAACAAGTTCCTTCCGTGTCATAGAGATATCAGCTCGAGGATTAGAAACAGTCGGATGTTCATCCCAAAACTGCCCAAGAAAAGATTCTTTTCCCAAATCGGTTAAACGATTTAACGTTTCCTTCTCTGGTCTTGTTAGAACATAGAAAACCAGATCGCATTTTTCTTCCAGCGACAATTCATCATAAGGATCGTCAGATCGATATTTCCTGACAGCACTTGTAAGTTCCCGATGTGATATGATACGAAATAAAACACTGCTGGTATCGGATTGAGTATTACCCTTATCGGTAACAACAACACGCAATGAATATAAACCTGTATGCCATCCTTTTATGTCAAATGATTCTGCAAAAGCCGCTGTTTTACCTGGTTTGACTATGTCGCGTATTCCAAGTTCTCGGAACAATACACTATCACGAAATATATCAAACTCAAGCTTGAGTTTGTCGGTTGATTGCTCGTCGGTTTCGAGATTATACAGCTCATCATACAAATAGATGATAGTATCATTTGTGCTATATATCGACACCGGATTAGGAACAATGAGAAAACCGTTCCGCACCAATGGGGGACTAAAGGTTGTGGAATCTTCTTCCTCTTTGGATGAAATGTGATATGCCAGTACAGGATCAGCAAGCGACAGATGGTCAATAACAGGCGGTTCAACGATAACTTTGTCTATAAAAGCCTCTCCAGATCGCTTAGAAACAACATCGATTACTTCTACTCTGGCAGAATATACACCAGGTTTAACCATCAGGGTAAGCTTATTAAAAAGCCTAATCCCCTTTTGCATTGCCTCCGTCCGCGTAGAAGTTCGCACTGAAAAGTAGGTTGAAGAAGAATCAATACTTTCACCAAATGTGTTAATAAGAACAACCTGAGCAAAGATACGCGCATACAACTCGGAATTGGGCTCTTTCGGTCGAAAAAATTCAAATTGATCACGACTCAATGAAAAGGGAAACTCTACAAGAGCCACGCTATCATACTCAGGATTCGGAAAAACTGTTGCTCCAGCATAAACGGTTAGTCCATTTCCCTGATCTGACTGTGCCAAAGCCCCAGTTCCCATAAACAAGACAGTGCACACAAGCAATACTATATTTCTCATTTGGTTTCTCATAAAATTTTCATCCATGATGGTTAGAAATCCGGCCGTCGGTCCAATCCATTATATGGATAAACAAGTTGATAATCTCCATTATCGTATTTGTCAACAAAAGTGAACTTTAGATATTCTCCCTTCTCATAGTAATGCCAATTTTGATAAGAAGGACGATCAATAGCAAAGGGGTAATCATCGACCTGATCCGGCACTCCATACTGAATAAGTATTCTCCCTCTATCAGTGCGCCATCCACGGTGTCCCATGATAGTGAACATCCGGTTGGCTATATTGATAAGGTGATAGAATCGTATCTTTAATTCATTGATCTTTGTCGATGGATTTGGATCCCGAGCAGACCAAAACTCATTGAAGGCACTTAACCTTTTTTCATAACCATTGATTTCTTCAAGTTTCTCTGTCTCACCGGGTTCGGCAATAAACTCAAGTTGATCTACCGCTTCCTCATATTCATATTTCAACAGGTTTGTTTGATTCCACGAAACCTCAAAACTTGCTGTTTTTTTATCCAGTTTCTTCCAATGCTGGTCGTTCAGTCGAATAATAAGCTCATATTCACCCTGTCGAAACTCATCCAAGGAAATCTCTCTCAATTGGCATGTGATTGGACGTTCAAGAGTCGTTTGCAATGTATCACAATACAATATCCCATGACGGTCATGACGCAATTCTGTTTCTATAAACACCTTGCTACAAGAATCAGCACTGCGGTTTATTTCGATATAGAACATCAAGCGATTACTACCATCAGCTCCAAACCACTTTAAGAGCGAAGGGACAATCTCCATATTCGCTTTGAAAAAATCATTTCTGGCAGAGTCGGCTGACTTGGCAGTCTGAACAAATTCAATATCCGATAGTTTTGCTTTTGATGTTTCAAAGGATTTGAGATGCAGTTTTAATTCTCGTTTGATAGTTGCTTCACTATGCTTGTCAGACAATATAAACTTCAGCTTATATTCACCTGCTGGGATTTCAAAATTTGCCTGGTCTATACGATAATCTGTGTGAGAGCGGGCACGGTTTATGTTGGCAACCTGTACCGACCGATTCACATTATGGAAAGCCGCTGAATGATTATCATTGTCAACAACCTGAATCGCTACCTCATACTCGGCTTTCATAATTTGCCCAACCTTTCGAAAGGGCAAAGCACTGTTGTACACCTGGTAATAGACCTCAAGCCGCACCTGATCTGATGCTGAGCTAGGGAAAGCCGCATAGTCAAGCAGGATATTTTGATTTTCCGGAGATAGTCGGAATAACAAAGGCTGAGCCGAAACTTGAGCTGCCAATACAACAGCTAAAAGGAAAACAAGTATCCTTGTCAAGATAGTCTCCTAAGGAACAACTGCTCGCTTAACAAGTTTGAATTCGGTATCAATTCTAATATCCACCTTGTAATTTTTTTTCTTCCCATTGATATTCTTGGTACGGTCACCATTGATCAACCACTGTTCCTGTTGAAGGATAACAATGCCTTCTTTGAAAGCAAAGTATAACTTTCCGGTTGTTTGAATTTGATCGACGCCAGTACGCATCAGCGAGTCGTCAGGTTCTGCTTCAATAGGGATAATAAGATTACCATCGCATTCAATGACTGCACAGTCATAACCATTTTTCTTCACCACAGATTGAAATCTATACGTCGTTGAAGCTTCCATTGTCCCATTCGGCAACTTGACATTTGTGGTTTGAGTCCAACTGTAATCTGGGGAAATCTTCTCAGTGGGAAATACAGGCATTCCCTGTTCATATATGTTTTTGATGTAGGAGATAGAACTCTTGCTTTCCTTATCTGGAAATTCAACTTTAAGCACTTTGCCGTCGGGGCGCATCTTAAGTTTCAATTTGCGCTTGAATTCATGTTCTTCCATAATTGTGGTATCTTCCCCTGACGGTTTCTTATAGAACCATGTATCGATCTCCGTCAAGGCTGCGGACCCGTCGTCATAGAGCTTAGTAATTTCCTGAACAATAGTAGCTCGATAGTCAGAAGAGTAATCTTTTATTATGGAATCATCCTCTATCACTTTAACGCTGCGTTTGAAGCTCTGTTCGTAGTTGAGAGTCAAACCCTGCTCATAACCGTATCTCAGAACGACTTTTTTATCACCCTGACCGCATCCAAGAACAATAACTATCATACACAATAGGAATGATAGAAAGACGGTTAGTTTCCTAAGCATATTCTTCCTCTATATTGGCGGTTTTATTTTTTTACTTACTCAATTTCGTTGATTAACTCTGGTAAACCGGCAAAACGGCCAAGAGTTCCCGGCATCCCAACCAACAGCATTCCCTGAGCAAGTTTGCACTGGTATTCTCTAGAAAATATTGTAGTGTTATCAGGTGCCAGCAAATCTCGCACATCCGCTGTAGCCAACACCGGACTACTATACTGATTAATTGTGGATATTTGTTTATTGTGTTGCAAACCAATAAACAAAGCAGAAAACAATATAACCATCGATGCTGCAACAGAAATAATAGAGCGTACCAAAGCTTTGCGGCGTACTATAAACTCTTCAGAATATGTAGGCTCAACTCTATCAGTCTGTTCGATATCCGATATTCTGGCTAATGTAAGCTCTGTAACTTCTGACCAGTAATTATCATCAGGTTTCGGTCCATGGTTCTCTTTCAGCAATAATTTTACTTTTCGAGCAAGCTGAAACTCTTCGAAACAGTCTGAACAGTTTTCAAAATGTTTCTTAACCGCTGCAGCCTGATTCGGCAAAAGCTCATTGTCAATATACTGATCAAGAAGCGAAAGAGCTTCCTGACATGTCATTTTACTTCCCTTTTCCAAGTCTTTGTCTTAATATCTTTCGCAATTTTCTTCTGGCAATATGAAGGTTGGATCGTACAGTTGCTTCAGGACATTCAAATATTTTAGCAATTTCTGACTTGCTGTAACCTTCAATGTCGTGTAAAATGGCGGTCAGTTTCTGCTTTGGTGGTAATGTTTGAAGTGCCCGTCTGATTTCCTCCATAAGCGCTTTATTTAAATAATTGTCACTCGGCGTTTCCACTCTTTTAGACAGTTGAAGCTGTACATCACCTGCGAAAGAGCTACTGTCCTCAGCCATTTTAATGTGGCCTTTCTGCTTGCGTAACAGATCAATAGAGTAATTCATAGCAATCCGAAGCAGAAACGTCGAAAAATACTTTACATTGGCTAACTCCTTACGTCTCTTGTAAATACGTATAAATGTCTCTTGCACAACCTCATCGGCATCAAGATGATTTCTCAATACCTGATATCCAAGGGAATAGACTTTCTGCCGAAACCTCTCCAGAAGTACAGCAAAAGCCGCCTCATCTCCCTGAACAAATCTATCTACCAGCTTCGGGATTGTATCGTTCATATCCCGGTCAATTGACGTTGCATCCTATTAACGATTAAGAAAAGTGTTTGTTTAATACATACCCCAGAAAAAAGTTGATTGCCTCCATAGGAGCTTAATACTTTGTCCTGTAGCTTGTCAATCCTTTTTTGTACAATAACTTATGCAAATTCTCAGATTGCGAAAGCAACAAGGCAATCATGGAAAATAAATCTCGCTTTCTATTACCTTAGGGTTTGTTGAATAATTAGTTATTATGTACCACAATCTCCCCGCCTTTGGCGGGCGCGTAGCGGGCGGCCTTGTGTCGCCCGTTTCTATACACACAGCGGAGACAAGCCCCGCTGCTACGCGAGCTGACGTGCCTGTCGGCGCACAGGAAGTGCGCCATGGCGTGTAGAATGTTTATCAAGTGCAAGCCTTTTAAGCTATTTATAACAAAACCCTTTCACTTGAAACAATACAAAACATGCTTATCTATTTATGAACAAAGAACTTATACTTTATTCACCAAGCCCTGTCTTAGTATTTACTTAGCACAAAGGTTATCACTTCGCAAATTGGACATCCCTATTCAAGCATCCCAACTTCCTTTTCTACCTCCTCGAGAATCTCACGCGATTGTACGAGTTCTTTCATCTTTGTATGATCCGAATACAATGGACGGTCAATGTCGAGAAAATCAACATACCGACGGACGACATTATGTGCCTTGGTAACTCCACTCCCAAATTTGTAATCACGGAAATCGAGCGCCTGAGCTGCTGCCATGATTTCTATCCCCAAAATACCGTAGGCATTGTCGAGGATCTGAAAATTCTTCAATGCAGTGTTCATTCCCATCGAAACAAAATCCTCTTGGTCTGCGGCCGCTGGTATAGACTGAACAGAAGCAGGAGCTGACAAAATGCGCTGCTCAACGATAAGACTGTCAGCAGTGTATTGACTGAGCATCAGACCTGAAAACATTCCGGCACCTTTGGTCAAAAAAGAAGGCAAACCGACGCTGAGAGCCGGATTGTTTAGTCGATTCATCCTCCGCTCCGACATTACACTAACCATAGTAATTGCAGCGCCAGCCATATCCATCGGAAGTGACACCGGCGTTCCCTGAAAATTAGCCCCAGAAATCTGCATGTTTTCATCAGGAAAGAATATCGGGTTGTCGCCTACGCCGTTTAATTCAATTTCAACCTGCGAACGAGCATACTCAAGAGCATCACGAGCCGATCCTATTACCTGTGGAGAGGAACGCATAGAATAAGCATCCTGGACCTTACATTTGACTTTACCTTCGGCCAAATCACCACCAGCAACAAGTTTTCGAATTATCTCTGCAGACTGCACTGCTCCCTTGAATCCACGTACCTCGTGTAGTTTGGCGCTGTATGGTTTCATATTGGCTTTGAGTGCTTCAAGCGACATAGCACATCCAATTTCAGCTTGTTTGAGCCATGAGAATGCGTCATACAAAAAGATTGCGCTCATTGCTGTTAAGAGATTAGAACCGTTGATGATAGCCAAGCCATCACGCGCTTTCAAACCGGGGATGGGGATGCCTGCTCTATCCATTGCTGTTTTACCATCGAGCAGTTCATCCTTGAAGTATGCCTTACCCTCACCTAACATTAACAGGGCTATTTGAGCCATTGGAGCCAAATCGCCACATGCGCCAACAGAACCTTTTTGACACACAAACGGAGTTACTCCATTATTAAGCATATCCACCAGAGTCTGAGTTATTTCAGGTCGGACACCGGAATTGCCGTGAGCGTGGACATTGATACGAGCTGCCATCGCTCCCCGAACATACTCTATCGGAGCAGGATCACCAATACCGGCTGAGTGGTTATAAACAAGGTACTTCTGAAACTCCTTTACCTGCTCATCATCCAATACGACCTCTGAGAACTCACCAATGCCGGTATTGACACCATACATAACCTCTCCAGCATTGATTTTCTTTTCGAGCATATCTCGACATTTTTTCATTCTTACCAACGCATCGGAACCCAATTCGACTGGCTCGTTGTAACGTGCAATACTAACCAGCTTCTCTATCGTAAGCCCCGAACCGTTTAATGCTATAGCCATAATAGTTATACTCCTCAATTTATTGCGTTATTTGCTGTTATTACTAAACGGACAATTCAAAAAAACGACTACGTCGCCCTATGTATCCTGAAGACCGGAAGCGGAAGTCGGAAGATATCGAGTCATCACTTTCGTATTCAACCTGACCGATTTTGTATCGAACAAGACTATGGTATTTTTTCCAATCATAGTTACCTCAGGAAATTAAGATAAGCAAGGAAAAGCAGTTGTCAATTGAATTAGAAAAGGGCATATTATGTATTATGCAAAAATTGGAGAAAATAAGCGACTACATTCTTCAGCAAACATTTGTTGCTTTCGACACAGAAACGACCGGCCTTTGGGCTCCGGCAAATCGTGTTGTTGAAATTGGAGCAGTGAAGTTCCAATTTGGACAATCGAAAACTGAGGTTTTTAATACGCTTGTCAACCCGAAGAGACCTATTCCCACTGAAGTAATTCGCATTCATGGGATCACTGATGAAATGGTAACTGATGCTCCAATTGCCAAAGATGCTATCTCAGCGTTTATGTCGTTCTGTGGTGAAGATTCAGTACTTATCGCACATAATGCTCCTTTTGACATCTCATTTGTAGGGTGCGAGATGGAGCGATTCGAACTTGATTTTGGAAACAACCTTATTTTGGATACAGTGGATCTTTTCAAGAGATATTATCCAAATCTTGCTTCGTATTCATTATTGGCACTGTCTCGCCATTTTTCTACTGCCAAATCACAGGAACACCGAGCACTTAATGATGCTGTAATGGTTCATCGGCTATTTGAGTTGGTTGCACCTAAGTTTGGACGAATTAAGAACAAATCTGATCTGTTTCATGTTGCTTCAACTTACAGTATGACCGATTGTCGAGCACAAAAAGCTGTTCTGCCCGATGAACATAATGAACTTAACCGCGCCCGAGAAGAAAAACTCCGTGTTCGAATTGAATACACAACACCTTCCAATGAACCCACAATAAGGGTTATCCGTCCGGAACACTTCTACCATCTTGGAGAAATATTCTATATCAATGCATTCTGTGAACGCGCTCACGGTGAAAGGACATTCCGCCTTGACCGAATTGGTGAATATCAGGTACTTGATTAAAGAGAAGATATTGAGACAATATTATATCTATACTAAGATAAACAAAAACCCCCGTCGATTATGACGAGGGTTTCTAAAGTTTTGTGGAGCTAGGGGGAATCGAACCCCCGACCTCTTGAATGCCATTCAAGCGCTCTCCCAACTGAGCTACAGCCCCATATTTTCTAAGTTGCAATTATACTCTTTTTTCGGCATCTGTCAATCGATTTTTTATTCTTTCCTTTTGCTCAGATTTAAGTTGTAAAGATATTGCTTGCTATAAAAAATTGTGTCTGCTATGCTACTTATGGATTCGTAGTGCTTTTCATAGAATGTTTGACAACATCATACAGGGCAATACGAGATCGATTTGAAGTTGATTTCAAATATAGGAGGAGAAGATTATGAACAAATCAGTGATTGCTTTCATATTTGTGCTAATTCTTGCACCAATATATGGATGCTCAAATCATTCCACGCCACCGGGGCCAGAACCAATTCGTGAGCTTACTGCCACCGAGAAGCAGGTAGTACAGTCCGCTGGTAACTTTGGCCCGGATTTCTTTGCCCAGGTAGTATCGGAAAATCCTGACACAAATGTTGTAGTCTCCCCTCTGTCAGTAGAGATGGCTATGGCTATGGCATACAACGGCGCCGACGGAGCCACACGCGAAGCAATTCAAACAACACTGGCTCTCGATGGTCTTACCCATCAGGAAGTAAATGAAGCATTCAAAGGACTTATCGACCTGCTGGTAGGACTTGACGACAAAGTTGATATGTCTATCGCTAACTCTGTTTGGTTAAGAGAGGGATTTACAGCAAAACGACCATTCATAAATGACAATAAACAGTATCTCAACGCTGAGGTTAAATCTCTTGATTTTAGTGAACCTGCCTCCGTGGGCACAATGAATAAATGGGTCAGCGATAATACTAACGGCCTTATCGAAGAAATAGTAGAGCCGCCTATCAATCCTTTGACAATGCTGTTTCTAATAAATGCACTGTATTTCAATGGAGATTGGGCTAATCAATTCGACTCTGAAAACACAACTGAACAGCCATTCACATTGCCCGACAATAGCACAACACCCTGTCAAATGATGAGAATTACTGAAAAACTGCCTTACTACAGTAACGAATTATTCCAAGCAGTTGACCTTCCTTATGGTAATGGGTTATTCCACATGATGGTATTATTACCCCGTAACGATATCCATGTTAACACAATAATTCAGAAAATGACATCTCAGGAAATGACATCGGACAACTGGAAAAACTGGATAGATTCTTGCTCTGAACACGAAATCACGCTCCACATGCCAAAATTCAAGCTTGAGATCGACTTGCTACTCAATGATGCTCTATGTGCACTTGGGATGGAAGAAGCCTTTGATTCTCAGAATGCTGATTTTACCAACATCACAGAAATGGCTTTGTCTATCAGCAAGGTGAAACATAAAGTATATATTAGAGTTGACGAAAAAGGCACTGAAGCTGCAGCAGTAACTTCTACCGAGATGAGCACTACCAGTCTTCCTCCTGTTATGCGGGTTGACCGGCCGTTTCTATTTGTCATCCACGAGAGCCATTCAGGGGCGTTACTTTTCATGGGAAAAGTAACTTGTCCGCTCTTATGATAAGAGCTTACGGAGATACGATTTTTTATGGCGTTGTCTAATAAGCAGTTGTGGCTTACAATTGTCACAATATCGAGCAAAAGTCAAATGTGAATTTTTTCAATGAAAATCCTTGCGGAAACACCATTAGTTGTTATAGATTAGTTCGACATAAAAGTATTAACTAAAGATTAAACGCATATATCGTTTGATTCGTTAGTTTGATGAACTGTTAAAATTGATTGGGAAGAGTATGTTGAGAAAAAGCTATGTTGTATTAGTTATTGCATTATTCAGTATTATTCTATTGTTGTCATCAGCGGCACTTGGTCGCACAGCATTAGGCTATGACGGCAAGGATTCTGATCGTGGATTTGTAGCTCAAGAACCAGACCAATGTTCAGCTATGCACGACGTGGGTGAGTTGCTTCTCTCGGTCAACAATAATGGAACTTTTGGAACCAGTTACGCTAAGAGTCAGGACTGTTTCACTAACGAACCCATTCCAGCAGGCGGTTGTGAATACCCAAAGGGATCAGGACAACAGTATAATTATGGAAGTGCGTTCTGGGTTGGCGCTATTGTCGGCCGTGACACACTTGTGTCAGTAGGGCATGATGGGTGGCAACATGTTAAAGAGTTCTATCCGGAGCCAGCACCATTTGGACATATGATCAGACGTTCAACAATCGACCCAAACGATCCAATGTATGAAAACGCCATTTCTGAACAAGATTACGTTGCTGTATATATGGATACGTTTCCCGACAGGGCCAATACACAAAACTACTATAGTGGTGGTAGTCACACTCCTATAAATATCAAGGTAACTCAAAACTCGTATGCATGGTCTTATTCTTATGCTGAAGATTTGATTCTTTTTGATTATAAAATCAAAAATATCGGTATTCAAGAGCTTGAAGATGTCTATATGGGTATTTATGTCGATGCTGATGTTGGCGATGTCGGTGATGAAAAAAAATATCTAGATGATATATGCGGATTCTTGCCTTATTACAGATATTATTATGGCCCCAATGATATGTGTTCATATGAGGATAATCCCTTCATTGCATGGATTGCTGACGATGATGGTAATCTGAATGAAGACAACCCTGCTTTATCTCCAACTCCGCATGTAACAGCTACCCGTATTGTTCGTACACCTGCAAAAAAGCTTAATGTGTCATTCAACTGGTGGGTATCAAATGGTAATACTGCTTATGATTTTGGTCCGCGTCTGAAAGGAACTGAGGAAAATCCATTCCGAGATTTTCGCTTTGGTGGACTTGGTACACCTGAGAGGGATGACAACAAGTACCATGTTTT
>JAYEIF010000109.1:0-3086 GCA_034659895.1 Candidatus Zixiibacteriota bacterium | reverse complement strand
ACTAATTAGAAAGGAGACACCTAATGTCTTCTCGAGAATTGAATTTCGATAATCACAATGTAGCTATCTGTATGTCGGAGGTCAAGGATATGTATCAGATGCATTCCCGCCTGTCGGCGCACAGGTTAAGACAAGACAGGAGGCCAAAGCGAAGATATTCGAGTACATCGAGGTGTTTTACAATCGTCAACGCCGTCACTCGACTCTGGGCTACAAAAGTCCGGTTGACTTCGAGAGACAGCAAATACTATCTTCTTAACGTGTCCGTTTTATCGGGGGAAGATCAGTGTTCCTACTTTCTGCATCTCTTCGAATTAGTCATCTTTTCATTTGTCTTTTTAGTTTTCATTATCCTGATTTTGATCCCCTCAGATTTATAATTCTATAAATGGAGGTGGGGGAATCGAAAGAGGTGGTTTTCGTAACTCTCAGAGCCGCATCAAATTACAGTGCAACTTCTTGAATCCCAATAAATTCCAGTTTTTATTTGGTTTTATTTGTTTGTGTTTATTTTTACTTGTTCTGACCTCAATTTGGCACAAATCTGGCACAAAACTACTATCAATTTTGAGACAAGGTTTATTAAATTCTCATTCTCGGGAAAATGCAATAAGATGAGAGTTCCCTAAATAATTGATGTTAATTAAAAAATGTTTTATCTTCAATTTATACTTAGGAGAATAGACGATTGTGAAAAAAGTTTTAATTGTCGAAGATGAAAAAGACATACATGAACTAATTGTTTATAATCTAAAACAGGAAGGTTATGAATTAATTTCGGCATTTAACGGAGCGGAGGCTTTTGAGAAAGCAATATCCGAAAGACCGGATTTAATCCTTCTTGATATTATGCTTCCTATTATGAATGGTCTTGACGTTTGTCGAGAATTGAAATCAAATGATAAGACTGCTCACATTCCAATCGTAATGCTAACGGCCAAAAACGAGGATGTCGATATTATTACCGGTTTGGAATTGGGGGCCGATGATTATATCACCAAGCCTTTCAGCCCCCGGGTATTAATAGCTCGCATTCGCACCATCCTTCGCCGAGGTGAGTTGTCAAGAGAATCAGATTCGAAAATAATTAAATTGGCCGATTTGATTATTGATGAGGGTCGTCATGAAGTATTACTTAACAAAAATGTAATAAGTCTTACTCTAACTGAATTTCAAATTTTATTCATCCTAGCCAAACATCCCGGATGGGTATTTAGCCGGTCACAGCTGATTGATGAATTAAGAGAAGGGCATCACGTTATTACCGACCGTGCTATTGACGTTCAGATTACAAATCTAAGAAAAAAACTGGGAAAGTTCGGAAAATATATTGAAACTGTGCGAGGCGTTGGGTACCGGATACAGGAGAATATATGAAAAGGCGCAAACTTTTCTGGCATTTATATCCTTACCTTTTTACAATTATAATTATCTCATTGATTTTAACGACAATCTATGCCTCGCTAGAAATGCGGAACATCTATATCAGTGAGATTAGTCGAACTCTGGAAGATCGTGCTCGTTTATTGGAAATGCAACTCAAGGGACTAATTAGTGTTAGAGACACTATAACAATCGACAGCTTATGTAAACAATACGGTCGTTTGACGGATACCAGAATCACGGTTATTGATAAAGATGGTTATGTATTAGGCGATTCTGAAAAAAATCCGCATTTAATGGAAAACCATAGTGTTCGACCTGAAATTGTAACAGCCTATAACGGTGCTACTGGTTCTGCCACAAGATTCAGCAACACCCTCCAGAAAAATATGAAATATGTCGCTCTTCCGGTAACCATCGATGGTAGCATAAAGGGTGTGATCCGTACCTCTCTGCCAGTTTCTGATATCGAAGAAACTCTTTACGAGTTTTACCAGGGGGTTGCATTTGGTGGTTTGGTAATTATCCTTCTTGCCGCGTTAATTGGTTTTATCGTATTCAGACGATTTACCAATCCACTTGGTGAATTGCAGAGAGGGGCCGAAAAATTTGCAGATGGAAACTTAAACTATAAGCTTTATCCGTCGAAAATCAGCGAAATTGCATCTTTGACTGAATCAATGAATCGCATGGCAAAAGAGTTGGATATCCGCTTTCGAACGATTGTTGATCAACGTAATGAACGGGAAGCTATATTAACCAGTATGACCGAGGGAATTTTGGCCCTTGATTCAAAACAGAATATTGTTACAATAAATAAGGCGGCGGCGACATTTTTCAACTCAAATTCTAAAGAACTGATTGGCAAATCAATTTATGAGACATTAAGAATTACCGATTTGCATCAGTTGGTCGATGAAACATCGGCAAGCACAACCATTGTTGAGAAAGAGATGATTCTCCCCGGTGAGAATGAAAAATATCTTCAGGCTCATGGGACACCATTAACCGATGTATCGGGAAATCGTATAGGAATGGTTTTGGTTTTCAATGATATTACGAAATTAAAAAAACTGGAAAATATTCGCAGGGATTTTGTCGCCAATGTTTCTCATGAATTGAAAACACCGATTACTACTATATTGGGTTCGGCGGAAACAATATTGGATGGGGCGATAGAGAATCATGATGATCTGCCCAGATTTCTGAAAATGATTGCCAAAAACTCCAATCGTCTTAACAGTCTGGTCGATGATCTACTGGCGTTGGCACGTTTGGAAAGTGAGACAGGCGAAAACAACTTAAAGTTATCCGAGCATAAGCTATCCGAAGTTCTGGATTCTTCGATTGCACTTTGTAAAACCAAGAGTGAAGCCTTTAATATTTACATTAAGTGCGAATGTGATTCATCTATAAGTGTTAATATAAATTTCAGACAGATTGAGCAGGCGATTACCAATCTTATCGATAACGCTATTAAATTCAGTAAATCTGATGATTCAATTCTTGTAAAGGCTGTAACAAAAGATAATGAAATCATTGTTTCCGTTGAAGATCATGGCTGCGGCATTGAGAGCAAGCATTTGCCGCGGCTTTTTGAGAGGTTCTATCGTGTGGATAAGGCACGAAGCCGTGAAGTAGGCGGAACCGGATTGGGTTTAGCAATTGTCAAACATATTGCGATAGCTCATGGCGGGCAAGTC
>JAYEIF010000108.1:0-3127 GCA_034659895.1 Candidatus Zixiibacteriota bacterium | reverse complement strand
GGTAGCCGACCGGTTGACAACTGAATATCTCATTTATTTGTTAGCATACGGATTGGTAGTCGGTGATGTGTTGTTTCCTGTCTGGTTTTTTCAGGGGATGGAGAGGATGAAACTCTCCACCATCCTGACACTGATTGCAAGGGGAATATTCGTCGTCCTGATTTTTGTTTTCATCAAGGAGCAGAAAGACTATATCTTAGTTCCACTTCTGAACTCTCTCGGTATGATTATAGCCGGTATTATCAGTTTGTGGATGGTGCGAAAAACATTTCGAATTGGTTTTTGCATACCTCGATTGCACGACCTAAGCTATCAGATAAAGCGTAGTTTCCAGTTCTTTATTTCGCGTATTTCGGTTTCAGCGTACACTTCTCTGAATACGATTGTAATTGGACTGGTTACAAATGATATGACTGTTGGATACTATGCTGCGGCAGAAAAACTGTTCATCGCCCTAAGGGCAGCGTATTATCCTCTGGTACAAGCATTGTACCCATACATGGCAAGTCGGCGACAAGTTAACCTGTTCCGAAAAGTGTTTTACCTATCGGTATCATCAGGTGTTGTCACTGCGGTGGCTGGCTACTTTCTGGCTGAACCAGTGATTCAGCTGGTTCTTGGAGATGGCTTCGAGCCCTCGGTGCAGATATTCCAATTGTTTGTAATTATAGTTCCAGTGGTGGTTGCATCGATTATGATGGGCTACCCCTTTCTTGCTGCGCTCGGGCATGAACGGTATGCCAACTTTTCTGTTGCGGTAGGTTCTGTGATACATATATTAATGATTGTTCTATTAATCCCGATTATCAGTCCCACACGAGTGGTACTGGCAACAATGGTAACGGAGTTGCTTATTTTTGGTATACGAATATACGGCATTCACAAATATCGACTCTGGAGGACTGCATGACTGGCGTTATCCTTGCAGCGGGTGTTGGTGCTCGGCTTGGCGTCAGCCACCCCAAGGGTCTCCTTGAACTTCCCACCGGTGAAACAATTCTGGGACGGCAAGTACGACTCATGCGCGATGCCGGTATTGAAAAAATCATCATCGTAGTTGGTTATCACAGAGAGGAAATTGAATCGGCATTGGATAATGTACGCTTTGTGCATAATGCTCACTACGATGAGACAAACACAGCAAAGAGTCTTCTGTGCGCTCTTGATGGTCTCGATGATGATGTCCTCTGGGCTAACGGTGATGTGGTTTTTGACAAAGAACTTGTTCCTTTGATGCTCGCGTCAGGGGAATCAACCGTTTTGGTGAATGCATCCACTTGTGGTGAAGAAGAAGTCAAATATATTGCTGATAGCGATGGTCGGGTTCTTGAGATTTCAAAAACGGTAACTGATGCTCAGGGTGAAGCGCTGGGACTGAATGTCGTTCGACATGAAAGTTTAAGTGTCTTTGTTGAAGCATTGCGACAATGTGAAGACCGCGACTATTTTGAACACGCCATGCAGATCATTATTGACCAGGGTGCTGTTTTTAAACGAGTACTTATCGGTCAATTCCGATGCACTGAGATTGATTTCGAAGAAGACTGGCAAAGAGCGCAGAGACTGTTCTCCACCAATGATTAGACTCTCAGTATCTCTATACACCGAGATAACACAATGAAACGGCCAGATTTGACTATCCGACCACCGCAAGTACATAATCGCCAAGGCGGTGTGATTGGAACAGCGCGATACATACTGCTGTTGCCGATCTATTTTCTCGCCCGAATAATCCCCAAGAACAACCGGTTGGCTGTGTTTGGTTCGCGCCACGGGACACAATTTGCCGACAACTCCAAGTACCTTTTCCTCTACGTCAGCAGGAATGTCAAAAACGTTACGGCAGTATTCATATCTAGAAACAGGGAAGTAGTGCATCACCTAAAGGAAAATGGCTATAATGCATGCTACACTCTTTCTTGGAAAGGGATATGGATAGCTGTTCGGGCGCGAAAATGTTTTATCTCCAACTCTACCCATGATATCCACTCTCTGTTGATCGGCGGGGCAGAAATCATTCAATTATGGCACGGCACTCCGCTGAAGATGATAGGCTACGATATGAATCTCCTCAGGACGGGCAGTCTGCTTCGCCGCCTTAAGTATGGAGTGCGAGGGATACTCTTTTGGTTGTTTCCGTATTTGAACACGACGATGTCATTTGACAAGCTGGTTATTGCTTCACAATCGGTCAGTTCGAGTTTCCGCTCCGCTTTTCGTTTACCCGACGAGGATATATTCCCTCTGGGACAAGCAAGGAATGACAGCCTTTGTAATGGATTTGAATTCGATCGCAATCTGTTCCCGGAAATTCAGTGGCTCGAGGATATTGCATCCGAGGTTGATACTATCATCTCCTGGTTGCCAACGCACAGACGAATGTCCGGACGGTCAACGTATGAGCTTCTTGACAGTTACTCATTCGATGCTGATCAACTCGAAGCCGCGCTGGAGAAGCACAATGCGCTTTTGATTGTGAAGATTCATTTCTTAGACAAAAAGGGGTTACGCGGGCGATTCGACCGTTGCAAGCACATAATAGTATCCCCGTTCGATGATCCCTATCCGCTTCTGCGTTACACCGACCTGCTCATCACTGACTATTCGAGTATTTACTTTGACTACCTCCTACTGAATCGTCCGATCATCTTCACGCCCTTCGATCTTGAAGAGTATATTCGTGATGATGCCAGGTTATACTATGACTACAATGATGTTACCCCTGGCAACAAGTGCTATAACTGGAATGATGTCCTGGATGCGTTAGACCGCAATTTAAATCTACGGATTAGCGAGGAGATCGATCCGTATGCGGAACATCGCAGAGAAGTTTGCAAACGCTTCAATGATTATACAGCAGACAATTCAAAGCGTATTATAGACCATCTGTTCTGAGTTCGGTAAGCTTGATTCCTCAACAAATAGAGTCCATTGGACCCAATAATAACTTAATAGGAAGTTTGTTCCTTAATGATCACCGGAAGATAGCAAGCATCGGATAATCCACTTAACTGCAAAAAGGTGTTGACAGCGGAATTGCATTCCCTTATTATACTTACGGAGGTAATAAATATTCAATCCCCTGTCTGCAATAATATTATTATTCCCTTATCTTATATGTCTTGCA
>JAYEIF010000107.1:0-3142 GCA_034659895.1 Candidatus Zixiibacteriota bacterium | reverse complement strand
CGAGCACCGGCTTGAGTTCGCCATGAACGATTTTACGATAATAGTCATTGCGAATAGATTTTAGATCAACTTTGATAGCATCCAGATGTTGCATGAGATCCGCCAGCGGTTTTTTCTCGATAAGCCCACCGGTTATCATAACAGACTTGATTGACTCCTTCTGTCCTAATTTAGCTATGTCATACATATATTCGTAGAATATAATTGGCTCGGAATAGGTATAAGCAATACTCGGTATATTTTTGGATTTGCAGATATCGACTGCTTCTTTTGGTGACAAATTGTAGTTGTTGGTTTGTTCTGGTCGACTCTGTGATATCTCCCAGTTCTGACAGAATTTACATTTGCAGTTACAGCCAGCCGTAGCCAGCGACAGGGCAGTTGTAGATGGGTGAAAATGAAAAAGGGGCTTCTTTTCTATCGGATCGATATTGAGTGCGCAGGGAAGTCCATACACAAGAGTATAGTACTTGCCACCACGGTTTTCGCGCACACCACAATCACCTCGCTCATTATCATTTACCAAACAATAGCGCGGACAGAGATTACACTCAATGCTACCGTCCTCGAACTTAGTATAGTATTTTGCTTCGACCGAGGACAATTTATCTTTAAGGTCAGAGGCGCAGACATTTTGCATACCACCTAAAATATCCGGTAACATTCCCGTCTGAGCTGCCGCCATAGCAGCGGCACTATAACTCATATAACGAAGGAACAGTCTTCTATCCATCAAACAACTCTCGAAATCCAATTGGTAATATCCTGTTTGTTATACTTCTCACGCCTTTAACTCGTTTCATAAGCTTTGGCTGAATGTTTTACAATCTCCACACGGCTCATATACTTATTATATAAAATAGAACGAGTTTATTCAATCCAGAAATTTCCCATTTGAACTTGGTTAATGTGAGTGCTATTTGTTATCGTAATGGACATGATGACTTTCGGTGTAAGCTATTGACAAAATGGCTCATAATCCCTATTTTAATAAAAGAAACGCATCTATAACTGTTGAGGTTGTTCTATGAGTATCAAATTATATCTAATCATATTACCCCTTTTGATAATGTCATTAATCACAGGTTGTTCCGAAGGTGACCCCAAATTGGAAGTCTCGCCTTCTGAATTGGACTTCGGAACAACACAAAACACGAAAACAATTTCTATACACAATGCCGGTAATGATGATGGTATTACAAAATCGGGTGTGAAATCTCTCAATTATGAACTGGATCCATCCCCCACTTGGATTTCAGTTAGTCCTGGTTCTGGTAGCTGTGGAAAAGATGAAACTGATCAAGTAACGGTCTCAATCGATAGATCAGGAATATCAACTGGTCAAAATAGTGGCAGGATAGACATAACATCAAACGGAGGCAATCAAGCTGTATCCGTATCAATGTCCGTTACTAACAGTGCTCCTCAAATAGACTCAACGACAATTTATATTGATGGAAATCAAGTAAGTTCAACAAGTATTCCTACCGTTATTGTGGAAACACCTGTTCAATTATCAGTATTTGCAAGTGATCAAGATGCTGGGGATGATCTTTCTTTTTCATGGAATTCCAGCGCAGGTTCCTTCAATCAAACTAATTCAGCCTCCGTAGTCTGGTCCTGTGAATCCGCCATTTCCAGCGCGCAAGTATTCGTTACTGTTTCTGACGGACAAGATAGCGCAAACGACACTCTTGAGTTCATTGTGTTAGGGAAGCCGTTCCTCACCGGCGGATCGGTAACTCCCGGGAGCGGTCTTATTGGAGAGGAATATGCATATAGTGTCGTATTCACCAACCCCATCGACAGCGCTCCCAAAGTTGCTGAGGTTGTTATTGATGGAAATACTTATGCTATGACTGCAAATAGTAGTGATTACGAATCAGGTGCCACATACGAATATCAATCGAATCTTGCCGATGGCTCACACAACTATCGGTTCAAGTTTATTGATCATCGTGATTCGGTTCTATATTTTCCCACTGATGGTTACAAAACCGGTCCAATAGTAACTATTGATACAAATATAGTCTATGACTCGAGCGTTGTGCTGGTTGATGAGCAGGATAGTCTTAACTTAGAGTCAGTTGTTGATTCTACTTATACTTTCAGCTATACGGGGGTACCACCACAAATTGAAGTTGGCGATATCCTGATGAGTACCGATTCAGGTGGTTATCTTCGTAGAGTACTATCTGTTAATACATCAGGCAATCAATCTTTAGGATTATTTACTACCATTACCACGGGATTTGTATCTATAGCAGAAGCTTTTGTGAAAATTAATTTTGACACTACAATTGTAATTAGCTTAGATGAAAATCTTTTTGAATTCTCAAAACGAGTAGGACGTCAGCCGTATTTAGCGCAAGGGGTAGAATTATCTGACGGACTAGTAAATTTTTCTGAATTTCCTTTGTTTGATGACTATCTCAATGGTCAAGATGTAGGTATATTTATTGAAGAGGGGAGTATCGGTTTTCAACCCAGTTTAGAATTAAGAGTTCATATCGGCGGAAATAGCAATGAGGTATATTGTGCCGCTACTGGTACTATTACTATGGAAGTGACACCCATAATTGACGCTTTATATGAATTCGCTTTGATTGAGGAAGTAATAGTTGGGTATATTCCTATACCATTAGAAGTAGCTGGGATACCTCTGGAAATTGTTTTTTCTTTGTATGCAGGTTGTGATGTTAATGCGAATATCTCCGGAACTGCAAAGTTTAATATTTATGGTGAAAAATCAATTACACTTGGCGGTCATTATTATAACAATAATTTTTCAAATATTTATAGTCAATCAGCTAATTGGGACGCAGAAAAACCGCAATGGAATGCACAAGCAGGTGTATTAGCCAAAGTGTACTTAAGGCCTGAAGTGAGCGTGAAGGTGTTCCAGGTTGTGGGACCATATCTTGATGTTAAACCATATTTGAAATTAGACGGTGAGGTCACTGTAAATCCATCCTGTTGGGAATATGGGGTTTATGCAGGTTTTGAAGCCAATGCAGGACTTGAATTAGACATATTTATTCGTTCATGGAGTTACAATATACCTCTTTATGACACTGAAACAACGCTTGCTCATGATGAAGACTGTGTTGTAGAACTTCCCGAAGTTACCACAAAACCCGTC
>JAYEIF010000106.1:0-3155 GCA_034659895.1 Candidatus Zixiibacteriota bacterium | reverse complement strand
CTGAAAGAGAAAGGAGTAACCAATGCCAAACAGCTAAGAGATATCGATGACCGACTTATCCGCAAGCAGATGGGGATAGTTGGCCTGCGTCTGGTATATGAACTGCGGGGGATATCCTGCCTTTCACTTGAGACCTGCCCGCTACCGCGTAAGGGGATTATGTCATCACGTTCGTTTGGACGAAAGATTGAATCGTTGGAGGAGTTGAAAGAGGCAGTGGCTGCTTATGTTACCAAAGCGGCAGTCAAGCTAAGGAAACAGAACCTGGCAGCGCAGGTGTTAACCGTTTTTATAACAACGAATCCTTACAGTAAAGATGACAGACAATTCAGTAACTCGATTGTGTTTCATCTACCGACATCAATCAATAATACAGTCGAATTGATTCACTATGCCGTATATGGAGTTGGGCAGATTTTCAAGAAAGGTTTCAAGTACAAGAAAGCAGGTGTAATGCTCAATGAACTCGTTCCAGTTGGCCAGACGCAGACAACCTTGTTTGGCCGAGGCAATACTAGACGCAATAAAAAACTTATGGAAACGGTTGATATGATAAATAACATGATGGGGTCTGGAACACTAAGGTATGCTACCCAAGGTTCAACACAGCCATGGAGCGGCAAGTGTAAAAACCGTAGCTCACACTATACCACCAACTGGAAAGAACTGCTAAAAGTGAATGCAGATTAAGATAATTCCTTCGAGTTTCAATCCACGCATCCGCATTGGGGAAGCCCAGTAGATCATGACCCCTTGTGGTCCTGACAATTGTGTTTGTAAGTCAGGTTTGAACCTCCCACGATTTAGTGGACACATTGAACCTCCCCCGATTGTGATAATGATCACTTGCAAAACAGCTGACTATCAAGTAAATTAAGCTGTTATATTTGTAGCAGTAGACGGGTCATCCACCCTTCTTAAAGTACCTATTCTGGCTTTGCTTATCAACAAGTGGAGACCCTGATACGGGTTTTGTAAGCGATTTTGTGATATAGGTGAGGTTTGTAGTTGTGGTAACTAAGCTCAGGTCAAGGATTCTGCTTTGGACTCATGTATCTGTCTGTATAGTCCTATTGGTACTTGTCATGAGTGAGGACGGTCTTTCACAGAATATGGAAATATATGATACCAAGTACGGTATCAAGAATGTCACTCCCAGCATCATCATTGATGAAAACAGTTTTACTGGTGACTTTGATGTCTATTCGGTAAGCAAGTACGGGCTCAGGAATATCACTCCCGACGCTGTAATTGAAAACGATGAATATCTCGGTAATTGGAGGGTCTATCGGGTGAGTGACTATGGTGTGAAGGATTTTATTCCTTCAATGAAAGCTAAAGAAAGCGACTATGATGGGACTGTTCGCATCCATAATGTCAACGAGTTGGGACTAAAAGACATAGCACCGTCAGCTATTATTGAAAGGTCCTCATACTCCGATGAGATCAGAATCTATGAAGTAAGTGAGTACGGAATCAAGAATGTCTCCCCTTCAGAGGTAATTCGTAAACAAGGTGACCAGTACAACGTCTACAATGTAAGTGAGTATGGTATTCCGGAAATGACGCCATCCCGCATTATTGAGGTTAAAGAGCAGCCTACGGTCTTCGGGATTGTGCTTCTACCTTCAATAAAGCAAATCAAGTATGATCCTGCGAACACAAAGCTCAAAGCCATTCAGCGTTTCAAAGAGCTGCCCGATAGCCTAAGCGAGAAGGAAGAATGGCGATCTAGTAAAAAGAAGAAAGAGTCTGAGGGGGAGTGATTTGTGAACGAGAATGTGGGCGAAGGACATATTGTCTGTCCTTATTGTGATGCCACACTCAGGATTCCCAAGACACAGCAGACACTCAAGATTACTTGCCCAAGCTGCACCTCCGTCTTCTTCCACAATCTTCCAAGAAAACGGGCGAGAGTAAACAAGAAGCTGGTTTGGGGAGCGGTAATTGTAGCAGTTATTATTCTGTTTGCTATACTGAATCAGAGTGATAGACCTCATTCGCCAACAAGCTCAAGTCGCTATGCTGCAAAAAGCATTCCGAGCAATTGGATCTCAATTTCCTATGGCGGACTTGTAGACAAAAGTCTATTTACCCATAGCGGTGAGACGGTTGGTGCCGTAATTACACAGATTCCACAATATGACGATGAGTTCAAGGGGCTAGTTCAGCCCTACCTGGAGCCGTTTTCTGTACTGTGTCACGATGTGCTGCTAGCCATCAATGGTCCGGACACCTTGCCGTTTGTCAATATTGTCAATCACTACCCAGTTGGCTCTGGCCAACCAGCATGGGCAGCCCTATTTAGGGAAGGCCACTATCAGCTCTACTACAGTCCAACCAAGATAAGGCTGTTTCTGAAGGGAACTAGTGCGAAGAGCAGTTATGAGGACAACAAGTCGGTTGTTCGACATGCCATAAATGATGTTGCCAGTAGCGAGGCAAGCCACATTGACACCGTGGAGGTCTTCGTATTCACCAATGACTACGCTTCGACGACGATTACACTCAATACGATTCCAGCCTTATACAGTATAAGAGACCTAGATCTTGATCCCGAACGTCGCTCAGTCGATCTTGATGCGATAGCTGAGTTCTTGGAAGAGGGAGTAATTCTTGAAGCTGTAGAGGTGGACCAGAACAACGATCTGTATTTCTATGGCAAAACATCAGAAAAACAGACTTTAGCGTGTGCCGCGCTATCTATCTCAGACTTGGCTGTGATTTACAGATCCGTATTTCATTTTGGAAATAACTCACCCTATATCAGCTTGGATAAGCACGAAGACAACAGATATGCAAAAGTCAACTTTGGTGGCCGCTTAGAGAATACGCGAGCGGGCCGTGTCGTTCTGGAAGCTGATAAGCTGTTCAAGGCCCTAAGTACAGGTATTGATCCGAATACTCACAGGATCATCAGAGACCTCATCACAAAAACCGTACCAGATTTTCTAACAGAGGACGAGCTATCCTTAATGGAGAATTCTGGAACGGGCCACACTCAGATACGCTACTGGTTCTACCCCGATTCAATTGGCACCGTAACTGACGGCTCTATTGGTGCAGTTCTTACAAATCAGTTTCTGGCGGACGTCGAGCGAACGGACATGCCACTGAATGTGAGCAGTGCTGTTCGTCGGACTATCGGTCACCTC
>JAYEIF010000105.1:10289-16355 GCA_034659895.1 Candidatus Zixiibacteriota bacterium | reverse complement strand
ATTTATGTCATCCTGAGCGGAAATTTATCTCACCCTGAGCGGAGTCGAAGGGTGTAGAGATAATTTTAGAAATGAACGTCTGAATCGTAATCCGCCGAGGTGGGCTACCGGCTGAACTACTAAACTTTTTTTGCTTGGGTTAATGGACATATCGATATTATCATAAGACACTATGAACCAAAAAGAAACCGATGCCAACACTATTATTTCTCTCGTGCAGGACCTGTTCGAGATAAGCGCTGTTTACCGTCATGGGACGGAGTTGGTTATCAGCCTAAGCCACCGATTTGACCCACGATCAAAGGCTCTGAAGATAACAGGCGAACGGCTAAAAATGGCAGGCTATCGGTTTCGGATTGAGCAAATAGAAAACGGCGCAATGCTCTATATCGATCCTCGCCGACAGTTGCGTATTCCTCCTCTTAATATAATTCTGTTTTTGGCTACAATCTTTTCAGTTTATGTAGTGCCGGTTTTTCTGAAAAATCTCGGAGTGGCTCCCTCGTTTCATCAGGCTTTTAACGGCACAATTGTTGATTTGAAAAACGGGGTTGGAATCGAGTTTACACTTGCTTTGATGTCAATATTGCTGGTGCACGAGATGGGTCATTTTGTCGCCAGTCGAAGACGGAATATCATCACCTCGTGGCCTTACTTTATACCTGCACCGAATATCATTGGGACATTCGGAGCGATTATTAAGTCCAGATCGCCGTTTTTCAATCGTCGTAATTTGATTGAAGTAGGAGCCGCAGGTCCGCTGGCGGGATGGGTTATAGCTCTTTTCTGGCTTATCTATGGATTGTCTCAGTCAACTTTCCTGCCACCCGCAGGATTTGAAATAAAAGACTTTTCTTTTGCACTCGAAGGGGAATCCATCCTCATGCGGGCTGCTACTCAGGCTATTGTCGGAGTGGCGCCCGATGGATACTATTACCGACTCACTGAAGCTGCTTTTGCGGGTTGGGTTGGAATGTTGGTTACAGCTATCAATCTGCTGCCAATTGGGCAACTTGATGGCGGGCATATCCTTTATGGGTTGGTTCGTAAACATCAGTACTGGCTTGGGATGATTGCCATGGGTGCATTGTTTGTGCTTGGATTTCAGTCACCAATGTGGTGGGTGTTTGCTATTTTCGGTATTATCTTCAGGGTGAAACATCCGCCAACCATTAATGACAACGTCGCTCTGCCACAAACGGCTATGTTGATGGGATTGGCATCAATAGTGATACTAATACTGTCGTTTACACCGATACCGTTTCGCTGACTATAATCTCATCAAGCTGTTCAATTTCTTCATCACGGTCGTAAAGCGTCTTGAGGTCAATAGCTCCTCTGCGGATTAACCTGAGGAAAATGTCCACCATCTCCTTGTCAAACTGTATTCCGCTATATTTAATCAGTTCCTGTATTGCAGATTTGATATCGGCGCCCTTGCGATAAGGACGATCAGACATAATGGCATCAAAGGTATCAACAACTGCCAACAAACGCCCTTCAATAGGAATTTCCTTGCCCTTGAGCTGTTTGGGATATCCTGCACCATCCCAGCGTTCATGGTGGGAGCCAATGTATGGCTCAGCAGGTTTGAACAAACTGATTCCCCTGATGATTTTCAGCCCCAGTTCTGGATGTTTCTGCATTTTTTTTGTTTCACCTTGGGTAAGAACGCTTGGTTTATTAAGTATACTATCCGGCACACCAATTTTGCCTATGTCGTGCAGAGTGCATCCCATAGTCAAATCGTGAATTTGATCTTCATCCCATCCCATTTCTTCCGCCATTCTCTCGGCTATAATAGTAACTCTATCAGTATGACCAGCAGTATATTTGTCACGTGCCTCAATTGCATTTGCCAATCCACGGATAGCCTCAAGATAGGATTGCTGAAGGTTTTGGTAGAGGATATGATTGGCAATGGCCGAAGCTGCTGTATTAGTAAGGATTGATAAAACGTCGAGTTGTCCTGATGTAACATGACCAAAATGGGACTCAATAATAAGACTGATGACGCCGTGCAAGGTTCTCCGAATAAAAATAGGTTGATAAATGGTTATCTTTACTAACGAGTGGCCATTCTGCTTAACACGCTTACCTTCGATAATTGGTTTTGGGCGCCATGTTCCAACAAACTTTTTCAGAGAATCGATATTAAGAACCTCATCCTTCATTGAGGGATCGTCCACAGTGCTGGATTGCCGTATCTGCTCTTCAGATTTCGGATCAATTTCGAGCAATCCCGCCGCCGAAGCACCCAATTCATTCTTGCATGAATCCACCACCATTTCTAACAAGCGTTCTATTTCAACACCGGAAGTATGGGCATTGGCAACTTTAAGAAACTTTACCTGACTGCGCAGATGAACATTATCTCGTAATACTTGCTGATGAACCAGAGCGCGCTGGATAGTTGACTTAAGTAACTCTAACTTGAATGGTTTGACGAGGAAATCATAGGCGCCTTTCTTTAGTACAGATATTGCCATTTTCACCGTCGGATGCGCCGTCATTATTATCACAACCACATCATCCTGAGTGTCTAAAGCTTCCTCAAGAATCTTTTCGCCCGAATACTTATCCATAATAAGATCACTCAAGACCAAGTCAACAGGATTGTCTTGAAGGTATTCCAAAGCTTTAGCCGGATCATGAAAAGCTACGAGGTTGTATTTTTTATCAGACAACGACTCTTTAATCACGTCGCAGATATACTCCTCATCATCGACAATGAGAATTGTTGGGGTATATTCAAGCTTCATTTGATCCCTCGAGCATCATTCTTTTCAACTCAGTTTACCTTCCATTTTCTTCTATCGGAAGATCTGGCTATCAAACAATGACACTATTGCTTAATGTATAAAGATTGCGCTCAAGCAGAATGCAACTTGGACAAAAACTCTTCAGCCCTATAGGAAGAACGAACGAGAGGACCTGACAGGACATAGGGAATACCAGATTCTAAAGCAATTTGTTTCAAATCGGAAAACTCCTGTGGGGAAACATACCTTTTTACGGAAACATGATTAAGAGAAGGAGCAAGATATTGCCCAAGAGTAAGAATAGAGATACCGGCGGCAGCAAGATTATTAAATACCGCAATTAGTTCCTCGCGTGTTTCTCCCAATCCAAGCATAATCCCTGATTTGGTAATTATACCAGATTCATCGCGAATAAATCGCAACAGATTGAGAGAACGGTTATAGTCGGCTGCCGGCCTAATCTCAGCATACAAACGAGGAACAGTTTCTACATTATGATTAAATATGTCTGGGCGGCACTTCATAATAATCTGTGGAGCTTCTGTTGAACCCCTGAAGTCCGGAGTCAAAATTTCTACACCGGCTTCGGGAACCGCTTTTCTAATTTCACTCACAGTATCAGCAAAATGATTAGCCCCATCATCATCAAGATCGTCGCGTGTTACAGAAGTTACAACTACATACTTGAGCTTCAACTGTCGGACTGCTTCCGCTACCCGCGCAGGCTCAGTCGGATCGGGGGCTGATGGTTTTCCGGTTTTGATATTACAGAAACGACAATTCCGAGTACAGATAGATCCAAGAATCAGAAAGGTTGCTGTTCCGCGGTTGAAGCACTCGCCGCGATTCGGACATTTGGCTTCAAGGCATACCGTATTGAGTCTAAGCTCTTCAAGAATATGGCTGACATGTGCGAACTGATGCCCGCCAAAGACAGGCACTCGAAGCCAATCGGGCTTCCTTAACATATTATTCTGTTTACTACTGTTCTTCAAAATGAAACTAACCAGACAATCTGTATCTCCATTTTTAGCCAATATATTTACTTTTCGATCAAGTATATGTGCAAAACGCTCGATAATCAAAGAAAAGCCTCAAAATAATACATTATAAGGAGACATAGAATGTTGCGTCGCTTAGTTATCATTAATCTGTTAATTTTAGTATTCATTGTTACAGCACAAGCGGAAAATAGAAAACAAGCCCGTTTGATAAAAATCGACGATCTGGATAAAACCGAGTTACGGGTTCGTCCTTCATTGACTACGGCTGATACCTGCATTGTGCGTCATGACGCCGGAATTTACTACAAGATTGACAGCTGGGTAGCCGGAGCCGAACTGTATAAAGGGTATCTTGATCCAGCCGCTTGTTGTCCTTCACCGTATCCATTCACAATTACAGAAATCAATATGCCTATGTACTTTTTTGGAGCTACACCACTCAATGTTTCGGTAGATGTGGAAGGCGTTGATCTCAGTGTCCCAAACTGCCCTTTTCCGGGCGAGCTACTAACAGTCTCCAACGAATATGCAATGAATGTTCCCGGGACCGGTTTGTATGACGTCTGGATTCCATTGGATACGCCTATTACGGTAAACGGACCATTCTTCGCTGGTTTCTATATCAGTAACATTTTCGATCCTGCCGACAGCCCGGCAGTGGTTATTGATACCATACCAATGACATGCGCTACCTACAATATCTGGGACGACTCTATTGGCTGGATCGATATGGGCGACAACCAATTCTACAATTTCCCGGGAAGACTTGTTCTGTATGCTTCCGGAATTCCGGCCAGTGGAAATGGGGGGCCATTACCAGAAGTAAGCTTTCTATTCCCTCAAGATGGTGACACTCTCTATGGGAATACTTCACTTTGGGGACAGGAAACCACAGGTTCATCTATCATCAGTTACGCCCAATTCGAATATCTTTCTGGTTCAATCTGGATTAATATCGGTCAGGATGTAGACGGAACTTCGGCATTCCGAGACGGATTGAACTACGCTGGCACAGGCAATGGGTTTAGCGCAGCATGGAACTTTGGGGGGCTTTCTGAAGGTCCCCGCACATTGCGAGCAGCTATTTATGATACACTTGGAAATGTTGTGTATGACACTATCACTGTCTTTTTGGAACCTACACCACCAATACCTGATATTGTTTCACCAGAAATGAGTGAATCTTTCTGTTCTTCGCTTGAACTCCTGTTCTCATGTCCCGATGAGAATATCGAATATATTCAGGTTCTCAGAACATTAGCAGAAAATACTTATTCAGCCGGAATGCAGGCGGCAGGACCATCCTCTCACGGACCTCAGTATAATGCTCCGCTGGCGGCGGCAATGGTTTTGAAGCTGTGGTATGACCGTGGATATCAGGATTTGATGAAAGAAAGTTTCAGTGCTATCACAGTTGACTCTCTTGCCAACAAACTGGCTAATGTTTATATGAATACGGCTTCCAACATGGGCACATACGATGATGATCTCATCAATGGACTCATGACATACTTCGAGGATAAAAACATTGCCGCAAATATCGATTTTCTCCGTAGCCCAGACTACTTTGCGCTTCGCGAATGGGTTGAGAATTACCAACGGGGTGTCCTGCTTGGTCTGGGAGGAACGCCCGGACAGTGGGTAGCTGTTGATGGATTTACTGACTGGGAACAATCTGATGGAACTTACAAAGTTAATGTAGCAAATCCTCTAACCGGAATAAAACATGAAACCGCTATGCGTAAGATAGGTAGTAATAGTAGTCTTTATCTTAACGGCTCATGGAGGCAAGTTGATATTATGGTTTCGGCTATTCCACTGGATTGGGAGGTGAGTGGAACTACCATAGGGGTTGATATTATTAGTAACGATGGATGGTCAATTGCCTGGACTCCGACCGGTCTGACCGAAGGCAACTGGTATAATTTCCTTGCTGTGGCTGGTGATGCTACCAATTTGAAAGGAAAATCCTCGATTTTACTAAATTATGATTGCAGCTCCGAATATGTCAAAGGCGACTATAACGGCGACAGATTAGCTGATATCAAGGACATCGAATATCTGCTGCAATTTATTCTATTTGATGGAGAACAACCTGTCGGTGGAGGTTCTCGCGCTGATGCCAACGGTGATGGTCAAATAAATATAGCTGATGTTATCTACTGTATGAATTATATTTTTGGCGCTGCAAACCCACCCAGTTATTGATTCATTTTAGCCCCAGTGGCAGGATCGTAGATGGTCCTGCCACGATTACTTATGTGTATTCAACATCTTCATTGTGAACTCGCCGGGTCTGG
>JAYEIF010000105.1:0-10189 GCA_034659895.1 Candidatus Zixiibacteriota bacterium | reverse complement strand
ACCGTGTTTTTCAACACACAGACAGGTAGGGTAACCCGTCGAAGCGGATAGAAATTCCGTCATTTAATTGGGATAATGAGAGTAGGGGCCATCAAACTTTCAATGTTTGAGTTGTTTCTTTCGAGCCAATGCTGCCCGCACCGCTCGGCGCGCCACCTTATCTGATATTTCACAGATTTCAATCAGCGTATCAATAGCATCGTCAATGTGGTTTAGCCATTCTTTCTCGGGATATTTAGTACATAGCTCATCGGTAACTTCATCGGCAAGAGTTGCAATCAACGTTGCATACCTCTGACGCTTGCCCACTCTGAGAAAAGGAATAATAAACTGATTTGCCAGATATCCGGCAAACATCATAGCCACCGATCCCAACAATCCAGCAAGTGGACCGGCTTTGCTAAACAGAAATTCCATCATAACCTCCTATGGTTTTTTATTGTGTATGTTTTAAATAGTCTCCGCTACCACGTTAGCTGCCAGAGATTATCATCGGGAATGATAACTCGGCACCGCAAGACAGTCCCATCAGAGCGAGTTATCGTTATTTCATATTTCGTCTCTGGCTGACTAAGCGTAGATGATGGAAGTAGATCGATTATGAACAATCCATCATCGTCGGTAGTAGTAGTAACTGCGAATGGCGATACGAAACAGCCTGAATATGTAACGACACCATCGGGAAGAGACGCCGTAACTGTCGCTCCGGATTCCGGCTGACCACTCACATCATAGACGTAGCCAAAAACACGACAGACATTTGGATCAGACGGAGTTTCGATATTGAATTGGCAACCATTTATTGTATCAACACCGCTTCCTGTTACTGCCAACGTATCGAAAGTATCAAACGCAAAACCGGGTGACGAGGCTACAATCACAAAACTATCCGCATCAAGATTGAATGCTACCTCGCCATTGCTGTTGGTGGTTCCTATCCCTACAAGAGCGCTCTGGTTTATCCCCCGAACAGCAACCTGTGCTTGAGAAACAGCCTGACTTGCAGAAGTATCATACGCAACCAGTGTGAATGAATATGCTCCCGACCCTCCGCTGAGACCTGAAACTTCCGTATCGAGATACTTTCCAAACGACCCTGCCGCTGTATAATTTGCCTGTGGAGTATTCCATACCCAACTGGATATTGATGCCGAGTCTGTACCGCCGCTCTGCTCGGTTTTGTTGGTATCGATTGCGCCGCCTTTAACTAAAACCGAATCAGTCAAGAAAGCTATCTGGTCGGAAAACTCTGTGCTGATAATTTGGAATTCCATACCGCCCGGCGTGAGCAAACCAAGGCTGTTTTTCTTTGCTGTCAGAGCAAAATTGTAAACACCGTTGACGCCGCTTCCGTCAATGTTTGATACCTGCTCAGTAAAAGAATAAAACTGCTTTCCGCTTATTGTTTGTGAAGATATCCTGCTATCGGTGATTGCCATCGAGTCCCGAAACGCTGTTGCGCCATTTGGATTTGTAACGAGCACAAACACCGAGTCGGCAGTAGTGGGGTTGCCGAGACTATCAAGCGAGAAGAAAACTACCGGCAACGAATCTTCAGCCGTCGGCGAACTCGTGGAGTTATTTACTATGGATGGCAAGGCTGACAGAGGAAGGAGTAATATGACAATCAGGCATAAGATTATTCTCATCGTTTCTCTCCAATTAGTATAAATGTTCATGGTTTGTTTTCCTGTGTTCAGCTCTCGCTGTTCTTCAATACTGTAATCTTTCGCCGACGACCGCTTGTGGATTCGGTAGTATCGGTCGTGTATAGCAACACCATTGGCGACAGGCCTGTCGAGGATTCTGTGGACCGAAATGTTTTTCGGGCAGTGTTGACAGGAAAAGCATTTTCGTTGATAAGAATGAAGCCATAATCGTTGCCGGAAGTATCCCAGTAATTCAGAATGCGATTGAATTGTTCAAATGCAAAGTATTGGCCTGTATCGCTGACAGTTGTTGTGCAGGCAACATCCGTTATGTAGTCACCGCCCGAAGTTGTCCAGCTCAGAGAGTCGGAATCTCCAGCGTCAAGCCAAGCGTGATTCCATGTTGCGCCACTGTCTGGATCAGGATAATCACCCACCAATGCCGCCACTTCGGTTCCCTCGAATATCTGTTTGGTTAAGGGATAAAGAAAAATCTTTCTGTCATTGCCGTCATTTTCATACGCACAGTAAATGAGAAACTTCGATGAATCAGGAATTATTCCGTCCCATCCGGGAATTTTTATCAAAGCACGATGTGGCTTCGTAGATACATTTCCAATTCTAAAAAAGGTTAACCCTCCGCTATTGAAACGGCGGCATTCTTCGCCTGTTTGTTCGGAATTACAATTAGAATAACCGTAAATGTGACAATCTTCAATATCCGCCGTTCCTTTTAGCGTATCGACACCAGACTGAGCCACATCTGTCGTAAGTGCAAAGCATACAAATGTTGTCAATAATAGCGTTTTCATGCTGTTTCTTTATCCACTGTTTCTGTTTGCTGTTTTTGTTTTACAGTCGAGGGTAATTTTTTATTACCTAACTGCTCTTTTCGTATTCTGTCCAGCATGTCCCAGAATTCCTTGTTGCCGGGCATCTTTGCCGACAGTTTTTCTCGCATATCAACCATTTTCAAAAACTCCCCTATTGTTATATTTTCTTTTGCTTTTTTTAGAACACTGTCAAAGCCAGCCTCAATCAAAATATCAAGGCTGTCAATGAGGTTTCGATCGGCTCCGCTATGTTTAACGGCGTTCATCTCAACTGCCCATCTCGACTATTAGCAAGTCAACTGTTACAGGTCCGGAGCTGTCTGATTCGCGGGCGATTTTGAATGACGATGCTGTTTCATTACCGACCACGAAAACATTTTCCGAACTTCGTGACCGCGGTAGAACTCGAGGGACGTCTATTGTCTCCGGAAGTTGGTTGCCGCGATTGTCAACCAGATTACCAAACGATACTTCCTGAGATCCTCCTCCGATAGTATGAATGCCATAAAGGACTGACTCCTCCGACCCAACCTTCTCCATCGCAAGGAATTCCAATTCACCCATATTTGGTAATCCCCAGACCACAAAATCGTGGATGAACCATACTCGCCGCGCTGTAACATTTGCCAAACTCATTCTTACACTCCTTGCTTTAACCGTGAACCGGAATACTGGGATTGTCATACGGCGGCCGAAATGATTCCAAAAGCCGACTCGATTGTTGCGCAAACGTGTCTGCTAATTTCATCCATGCCGACGCCGAACGTTCTTCGCCACGTTGCGACGACAACTCACGTGCGGCAGATGCACGACAGACAATTGCCAGCGCCCGATAGGTAGCCGCTGTCTGAAGAACGATGTCAGCCCCAAAAGTCCCTTCGGGATCAATCTCCTGCTCTATCTGACTATTTGCCTCCAGAACAGCGGCGTTTAGAATTTCCTCCGTGTGGCTCTGATACACCGGAGTGTAATCAAGATAAACTGTCTCTCCCTCAGCAAGACTGCCACTAGAGAGACGCCGTATTTCTCCGTGGTCGGCTTGTAACTGGAAATCACTGCCCGCCTGATACAGCACAAACGGAACAAACCAGACAGTAACAGTATCATTAACTGACAGATTGCCGCCATACTTGATATGCAGTTCGCCGTTACTATAGTTGACAACATAGTCTACATTTTCCGTGAAAATTGTACCGAGTGAACTGTCCGATGCTACTACCACAGAACCGCGCTGTATAGACGTTGAAGCCAGAATAGCAGTGCCTGAACTCAACGTGAGAGTAATCCGTTCCGGAGAGTTTGATTGAATTGATTTCACCCGCAAAGATGATTCCTCCACTGCACCGGAGAAAAACGAGATGTAGTCATCGGTGTCGAGAACAACGGGTTGATTATACACTGTCCCATATATGGGGAATGCGGTGGCAAGATGATGACTGACTAATTGGATGTTTGTGTATGACACCTTCTACCTCCTCGCAATCATCGCCTGAATATCGGAGATTGCCGTTATCTGGCTTCCGACAGGAGCTGTGGTAAACGTCGAATTTACCTCGATTTTGACCCAGAATCGGCTGTCATCATTGAGTTGTAGTTTCTGCCAATCCTGAGGGACACTGTTGAAATCGTTCCACAGGAGCAGATCTTTGTCAGTAACATCAAAAGCAAAACTGCCTCCGACTGGTGTAAAGGCAATCCAGCTTGATCCGTTCCAGTAGCTATAAACCACGTTTCCTCCGGCGCCAGCTGTGGAAAGCAGAAACTTTACATAACGAAACCTGTTATCCATTCCGAGATAAAGCGCATCGCCCTCGGCAGTCAGGAGCTTGCTCGAAGAGGAATGGTACACATCACCGGTTGTGCTACTTTCAGCCTCAGAAGTCAGATCTTCAAATGTTGCTGTGGAAGATTCGTAAATAGTAACCGCTCCGAACTCTTTGGCTCGCGCATCAAGCGGTTCTGGTGTCGAAAAACTTCCGGTATGCCGAGTTGTGTATTTGATGATATTTTGATTCGAAGCAAACGATGAAAGGTAAGTTACCACCGGAACATTTCCTGAGAAAGTCAACTGTGGAAATGCTCCACCGTCATCATCAAGCGACACTACCGCACCCCATGAAACGCCGTCAAACTCTCGATATTTGAGTTCATTATCGTCCCAGACAACACCCAGTCTGCCATCGGCGGCAACAGCAGTATCAAAATGCTCATACAAAACAACACCGGAAGCGATTTCATATTCGCTTGTCCAGCTTCCGCCTTCAATGGACAACGAGCGTATCGAAACCTTCATTGATGCTTCGGTGAATATCACATTGATATTGTTGTTATCTATGATGACTTTCGAGAATACCGATGATGCCCCGCTTGTCAAAGCAGTTCCAGTGTCGCTCGGACCTGTTCCCCATGTTGCGCCATCATCGGTCGACGATTTGACATACAACGTCTTCACTCCGCCAGTCACGTGTGCCAATGTTACCCATAGCTTTCCCTCAGACTCAACCGCAACTGACGGGAATAGCGATTCGCCATTGTAGATTGTCACCTTTGCGGCAACCGACCACACACCGCCATTGAAGACAAGCTTGTGCGTAACAAGGTAATTGGTAGAGGTCTCAGAATATGTAACGTGGATGTCATTATTTGATGTCATAACACAATCGAACGGTTTGTCGGCGGCATCAGTCGCAATCGTGATCAATGACGACCATGAGGAGTAGGGCGCATCCGCATAGCTGTATTTAATATCACCGACATCAGTTTGAATCAAAGCCACAAGGCGCCCGATATACTGACCGGATTTAACTCGCAGGAGCTTGTGTCCGGATGGATATCCTAAAGCGTAAGTGGCTTCTGTTGTTGTGATTTTCTGTTGCATAATTCCTCAAAAAAGAGGAGCCCGAGGAAACCCGGGTCTCCTTCTATTTATGAAAACACCGTATCAAGTATTACTGAGGCTTCTTTGATGACTTTGGCATAAGTAACCGACTCGGAGATGACCGCCTCTTCGAAGCGTTGTTCGATTACTTTGTCGTACTCGACAGTCAGCGGTTGTGTGATGACTTCTTCAACTGCAAAACGACTATCCAGACCGATAACCAGATCGGTCGGGACTTCATCGCACCGCACAAGCGATGCCCCCAACGGGCTGAATAAATCACCGCTGTTCTGAAAACGATAACCAGCCATCGGGTCCTTGAACTCGTCCAGTGTGAGAATTGTTTTCATCTGATTGACATCGCAGATGATAGTGTTCATCTCAAAAGGTGTGAACTTGGACCAGAGCGTGATGAGGTCATCGTAGTCAAGTGTTCCACTCGTGCCGGAGTTGTAAGAAGCGGCTTCGTTGTCGTTGCCGTCACCATTGATAATGGTGTTGACCAACATTGCGATTTTGTCTGTTTGCAAACGGAATCCGATATACCACAGCAACACTCGAAACTGCGAAGTTGTTCTGTAACGAAGTGCCTTGTAGCTGGTTTTCAGCGCCAGACCGTAGTCAGCTACCTTGACTGCGTGGTTCTGCTCTGTCACCAGCAGCTGTGGAATATCGGCGCCGTCGCCAACAGGCCGTAGGGAGAACTTCGAACTGTCAGATGTGTCGATAAAAAACGGTGTATAGTTATTGCTGGCAACAGTAGTTGTGTTCGCAACCAGTCGTGACAGTTCGGGGCGCATGGCTTGCCCTTTGCGGATCTCCCTTCGCATGAATTCCGGCATCAACGCCGGAGCTTGCTGGAAAAATTGTTCAACGGTGGTCGGAGTTTTGCCGCCAAAGCGTACTCCCGCAAGAGCCAGTTGACGCTCAAAGGCATCCAAAGGCGAACCCGGCTGGCTTGGATCATACTCTTCCAGCTCTAACATCTCGGATAAAGTCAAACCTCTGGCATCCGCTTCAGAATACAAGTTGCGATTGATATCAACGGTAGCAGCGCGGCTAAGGTCAACCGCTCCCGCAGAAGTATCGACATCCAATTCTCGCTGAAGATTAGCATACGCTGAAGACTGTAAAAATTTATCAAAGTCCATGATTTCCTCTCTTAGTTTAGCAGAATTACACAGTCGGAGGTGCCGTTGATTTCAAGGACGGTTCCCCGAGCTATGTTTCCTCCGGCTGGATCGCTGGCTACAGTAGGCGCCTGTTTGACGGTGCCATTGGCTCCGCCGACAACACGGTTGCCCACCTGTGGATATGTTGTTCCAATTGGGAGACGGCAGATTCCACCAATCTGCACTGTGGCAAATCTCTGGCCGTCATCGTTGTCTGAAAGCGTCAGGCTAATTAGTTTGCCGAGCAATTGTCCGCCGTTAGTTATCGGGCCGACCTCGTTGCTGTCGGTGAGCATGACTGGAGCACCAAGGTTGGTGTCTTTAAGATCATCCACATCGGCAGTCTGCGAGACACTAAAAGTAGCCAGTACCGGAGCAACAGCTTCCAGATTTTGATATCTTACTGACATGGTTATTCCTTTCTTCGATTATTGAATTCATTGTCAAATTGACCGGGAGTGTTTCCCTCATGGTCGGGACATTTGTCCCTCAAGTGGTATGATACGTTTGCTTTCCACTGGTACTGCCAGCACTTTTCATCAAGGTTGGAATGTGACCAAAACTTGCTGGGAAAGCATCACGAAAGCGCGCCGACATTATTCTGTACTGTTGCACCAAATCAGCGGCATCCATTTGTGGCAAAGCTTCAATGAACGACACTGCCTGCTTGAGCGCCTCGCTGTTACGATTGACCGCCGCTACCGCTTTTGCCATCCCCGCTATACGGCCTTCATAGTCGGCACGAAGAATCGCAAGATCGTTTTCTATCTGTAACAGCCTCGGAAGTCTTTCGGCCAATGAGGTCATCCACTGCCTGTGGTTGTCAAAATCTATCGTTGACAGATTATCCTCTGACAGGGCTTCCAGCATTTCAGTAATGTGATTTATATCAGCGTTATTTATGTCCAATTTTCTCTCCTGATCTTTCTGCCAGATAGGCTTCAATTCTCGTCAAACGAGATTCCATTTCCTTTGAAAAGCTGTAAAACTGTTCTTTACTAACTACCCCCTCTTTCAGAATCACCTCAATGTTCGCCAGTTTTTTGTCCAGCGTTTCTACAACTACCCCTTCTGCCTTGGTTGCCAGATCCACCTTCAGTGACTGGATTGT
This sequence comes from Candidatus Zixiibacteriota bacterium, assembly GCA_034659895.1. Classification (GTDB taxonomy): domain Bacteria; phylum Zixibacteria; class MSB-5A5; order GN15; family FEB-12; genus B120-G9. Next base: position 2,546 of record JAYEIF010000105.1, on the reverse strand, counting down.
TAGGAAATAAGCAGCGAACGCTCCCATGACAATCGTTATTAGATTCAGGAGCGGTCCGCTCAGTCGGAACCCAACTTCTGTTCGCTTGTTTGTCATCTTTCCTCCAGATTTTTTTGTTGACCATTTATCCCTCACTGTGCCTACATAAAGTAGTATTAAAATACAGGAGGTCTCTTTGTCGATATTGCGTCTTATAGCTATTAGCCTGTTGATGTTCCTGCTGGTTTCATGCGGCGAGGAAAGTAGCAGCCCAACCCAGACCGATGGTTCTATCGATGGCGCCAGTTTATTAGGCCTGGTCGATGGCGGAACTTTGACATATCTTCAATCCGATACCGTAGTTACTCCAGACTATTTAATCGAGACCTCGGAAACCATGATCACTGTATCCGTTTCCGGTAGCGATGACGACTGGATAATCAGCCATAACAACCACTCTCCAATCACCCTTAAACTGTCTCTGGAATCTGTTCTCGTTAATAGTTACCAGTACGGCGATTCCACAATCTATTTTCCGGAGCCGCCAGCCCTTCTCAAACGAGAGATCTCTGAAGAACAAACATGGAGCGGTTATACTCCCGTGTACTCCGACAGTCTTGGAGAAGAGCGATATACTGATATTTTTATCAATTACGGTTTTTCCTTCAACAAGACCTATAAAGGGACTGAGTTGGTTACTGTTACTGCCGGAGAATTTGATGCGTATCGTTTCGATGTCGAGCTTTTCCTTGAACAAGATGACAGCACACCGGTTGCTAATATCACTGAGTATTATGCAAAGGATATCGGGTTGGTGAAATACCAATTGAAAAATGCCGCCGGTCTAACCCGTGTCCTTTCGCTGATCGAACATGAGATAATAAGGAACGATAATCCCTCCTTCTGCCATTATTTGGCTGTTGGAAAACCACAATCAGCCGTGCAATAGGGTGGAGACAAGTCCTATCCCTGCCAGAGTGTTGAAAAGGTGTTCTTTATACCTGAGCCCTAATGAATTTGTCATACCAGCGAAAGCTGGTATCCAGTCACGCCTCGGCGCATTTCCAAATTCAGTTGATATAGATAGACAGGCAATCCGCCTAGGCGGACTGAACAGGCAACGCCTGCTGGATTCCTGCTTCCGCAGGAATGACAATATAAGAGGAATGACGAACCACAAAACAGGTGCAATACTGTCTTCTGTACTGGGGTCTTCAACAACCCCCTACGGGCAAATCTCGCGTAGCGGGCGGCTTTACATCTCCCGTTCTCAACCTCATCCATAACAATTCTGGTTGCTTTCATACTTTTTCAACAAGCTCTTCGTGGTGACATATACCTCTGAGTAAAAATATCCAGCTTGTGAGACAGTTTCTCATATCATTCAGATAACCGATAAAATGCGAATCTCTTGCGGTCATCAAGCTTGATTGGTTGCAGGAAGAACACTCCTTTCAGACTTCCGGCAAGTTTACAGACACATCCATTTTCCATATTTCGATAATCTATAATTCCGCCACTGACAGCCATTGTCTTACCATTGTAACTGCCGATTGTTGATTCATTCAACCTATCAGTAATGAACCGCGCTCCCTTGCCAAGTCGAGCAAGATTGAACTGTCGTATCTCAAACCGCACAACGGAATCATTTGTTGTGAGTGAAAGTTGCGCTCGTCCGGTTTCTTCTTTCATTGTCAGAGTATAGTAGCCACGCTCATAATTTGGATCTTCACGATTTGTTGGATGAGTGGTTAAATGATATCCCAAAAACTGCGGTGGATATTCCCCTTCTTTCCAAACTCTTATACCATCAAGCGTGGACATTATCCGCGCCGCTGAAGCCATACCGGCAAGATCCGTTATGCAACTCCGCATCATACGCACTTTGAATCGCTGCACTTTTGGTGAATCTTCCGGTAGTTGTATATCCTCTCGTGGAAATAGTCGGATTTCAAGACGGGTTACAGGCGATGATTTCTTTTCCACAAACCGTTGTATCTGATCGGCGCTACATCGTTTTTTGCCGCGCATACCAAGCAGGTAACCGAACGCATCTTGTATTTTCGGCAATCGTCGATTGGTAAAACTATCTGACACAGACTTCGGCAAATCCGTTCCGTTCAACATTGTTATCGTTATGCTGTCGGGCGAACAATTTACCATCACCGGCAGGCTGTCGTAATACGGAGTCACCAGATAGCGGCAGTTGGCATCAAGCTCAGCGGGGCTTGAGATAACCTTTTCGGCTATAGTCTGAGCATTCTTTTTAGTTTCCGCCTTTTCAATTTTACGCTGTAACTCTTTTGAAATTGAGGTCTCCGGTGTTGCTCCACGATAGACAAGAGATGTTTCCAGCACTCGTTCAATCTGACGATAGTTAAAATGGCATATTTTCTCATCACTTCCCTTGCCGTAATGTTCAAATGGTTGATGCTCACAGGTGCGAATATCCTTACCGCATATCGAACACTCCGGCATAAAAAAAGTGAAACCGACAGAACATTCTTTATAGATGCCGCCGTCGATATTTTTCTTAAGCGTTTCAGCTCCCAGCGCATTCCTTAGCC